>JADFXZ010000054.1 GCA_015233265.1 Nitrospirota bacterium | reverse complement strand
GCCCCCTCAAGAAAAAAGGGGGGGCTGGCTGCTTTTCTATTGTGACACAGTCTGGGAAGCAGGAATCCAGTTCTTATGTAAAAATGTGGTCAAAGCGTTTTTTTCAGACTTTTATTCTCTCTTGTCGTCCTTACAGGGGCACAAGGATGCTGTCATTTCTAATTATTAAAAACACTGGATTGTTGCTTCCGCAGGAATGACAGACAAAAATACATAGTGTGTTTGTCCTGTCCATCTCACTATTTGCTATATTAAAATCTTTGTAACTGAGCAAGTGTCACCCTGAGGTGAGTATGCTGCTTTAAGGATATGACCTTTGAACAACTGGAAGATATTATAGGAAATAAGCTTGATGAACGGCTCAATGATTTCTTCTTCGATTGATGAGGATTATGTGGAAAGCAAAGGCATAATGTATCAGTCCTGAGACTACACTATTTAAACATGGGGTTAACAATGTCTGCGCTGAGATCACGGGTGTAAAATTCATATCTGTTTTTGCCAAGTTCTTTTGCCTTATACATTGCCATATCAGCCCTTTTAATGAGCACATCGCTGACGCTGCCTGTCTCATGATTGTCATCGGTTAATGGATATACCTCAATGCCAATACTCCCGCCAATGTTGCATTGATGCCCGTTTACAAAAAATGGATTATTCAGTGTTTGTATAATCTTACCGGCAAGCATCGCCGCGTTATCCTTTCCACTTATTTTCGACAACAGCACAATGAACTCATCGCCGCCGATTCGGGAGACCGTATCAGTATCTCGCACAGCGGCAAGCAGTCTTTTTGAGACCTCACGCAGCAGTTGATCTCCGGTTTCATGCCCGTAGGTATCGTTTACTGACTTGAATTTATCTAAATCGATAAAGAGTATCGCCATCATATTGCTTTCTCGTATGGAAAATTCAATCGCAACGCTTAGTCTGTCCAACAGCAGCATTCTGTTAGGCAGAGATGTTACCGTGTCATAGTGCGCCAGTTGCTGGAGCTGCTTTTCATAGAATTTTCTCTGGGATATATTTCTCAGCACATAAACGCACTGCACAATCTTGCCTGAATCATCCCTTATCGGCGATGCCGAACATGAGACATAGACCTCTTTGCCTTCGTCGTCGAAGTGCAGGTGTTCACTCAACGAATACTCGCCGGTGCGCAGCATGTTCATCACGGGACACGAGTATTCCTGCTGATTGCACGGCTGGGAAACCTTATGCGTAATCTCATAACAATGCCTGCCGATTACCTCATTGTCCAGCACCCTGTAGTTTTTCAGGAAGGCGTTATTTGTGCTGACAATAGTGAAATCAGACACGTCTAACACTATAATCGAGTCATTTATGCTGTTAATCACTGTGCGGGTAAATTTATTGATTCGATTGATAGCCTCCTCGGCTTTACCATGCTCGATAATGGCCGCTATTGCGTTAGTTATAGATATAAAGGTATTTTCCTCTTCTCTGTTTTTTTCGCGATTAGGCTTGACGTAGAGGCATAAGACGCCCAATAGTGAGTGGCCGGTCTTAATGGGCAGGCAGTAGTGCCCATGCTCGTGCATTCCTTCAAATCTTACAGTATGCAGGTCGTCTATCTTATTGGAAAACACTACTTTACCAGTGCTGGCGGCCAGCCCGCACAGACATTGCCCAAATTTTAAATGAGCACATTGAGTCACTAAGGACTCGTGCAGATTTCTCTGTGCAGCCATCATTAACGCATCCGCGTTGTCCACTCTTAGATGTATACATCCCTTATTTTCAATGCTTATATCCGGAATAGAGACGATAATATCCAGGACTCTCTCCAGTTTGCTCTTAAGAGGAATCTGTTCCAAGGATATTTCAAGAACGCTTTTAATCGTATCCTGCAAAGTTTCCCTGCGTTTGAGCAGAAAATTATTTGCCGCTAACTCTTCCGTCATCGCTAACTCAGATTTCACAATGTAGTCTCTTTCCTTGAGTTTATCAAGTAACAGGCTTGCATACTTAAGAATCCCTTTTTGGTCTTTGCCTCTGAGCAGTTCATAGTCGTAGTGCAGGTTATCTTCCGCCATATTCATTAATATCGTTGAAATCTCCTTTGGTTCAGCCCCTAATTCGATGCCAATAGAACGCACAACCTTGATGCCAATTAAAAAGCTGATAATCAACAGCCCCGCTGTCACGGACATCGCCATAACTGTGTACCGATTATACTCTATGCGTGACTCCGCCTCGCTTTCTTTCATTAATTGTGTCTGATAGTCGGTGAGAGCAATAACCGCCTGAGCAAACATTGCAGAATTCTTTGACTGCCGCTGCAGTATTGACTCTATTGATTGTGACTGATTGGCAATGGCGTCCGTTTGTTCCCGTATGAATGAGAAATAAGTTTCTTTGAGATCCGTGATGCTCTTCAGAAGCTGCTTGCCGCGTTGTCGTTTGATAAGAAGCTCTAGTTTGCTGATGTTTTCTACGATGGTTCTTTTGCCTGTTTCAATATTTTCGGTATCATCAGTTTTTTTGCCATTAGCGATTAGTAATCTATGTATTGATAAATCGATTCCTGTTACTGCGGCTTGTATATTATCTATATATATCGTTTTAACATATCTTTCGCTGACAATCTCATTAATCATGTCGCGGAAAGTGCGGCACATCACTATGCTGATAACGCAGACGGCGATCAAGGTAGCTATAATAATCCCGTGGCTATATGTCAGCCTTGTCCGTACCTTCATAGCACTCTATTCCTCCCAAGAGCAGAGTCCACTTAATGTCAACTATCGGCACTTAACTCTAACATATCCACGGTTACATTTTCATTAGAAATAATGTTAAGAATAGTATAAAATAAATTATATATCAGACATCAGCCTGATTAGTCCGCGACAAAATTGCGTGGTTTGCCAGCCCCTTTTGACGGGCCGACGAGGCCGTCGGCCTCCATTATTTCCACAATCCTTGCCGCGCGGTTGTAGCCTATCTTAAAACGCCGCTGTATCGATGATATAGATATTTCACCTATATCGCGGGCATATTTTATTACCTCGTTGTATATCTCGTCCTTATCCGCGGCAGCTCCATCGTCTGAGCCAGAACCTGCCTCCTCCACAACCAACGAATCAAAAAACGAATGGTCAGGCTGCCCCTGGGACTTCGCATAGTCAACCACCGCCTTTATCTCCTCTTCAGTTACAAAGGCGCCGTGGACTCTTTGAATCTTTGCCCCCGGGCTTAGTACCAGCATGTCGCCGCGACCCAGTAATTTCTCCGCCCCGTGTGTATCGAGAATCGTCCTAGAGTCCACCTTGGATGACACCATGAAGGCTATTCGAGACGGGAAGTTCGCCTTTATTATACCCGTTATGACGTCTACCGAGGGGCGCTGCGTGGCCACTATCAGGTGCATTCCAGCTGCCCTTGCCATCTGGGCAAGGCGCACGATTGAGTCTTCGACGTTTTTGGCCGCCGTGAACATTAAGTCCGCCAGCTCGTCAATGATTATCACTATATAGGGCAGTCTTTCTTCTTCGGAGACTGAGGCGTTGAACATATCGATGTTTCTTGCCCCCTGTTCGGCTATCAGCCTGTAGCGGCGCTCCATCTCGATGAGCATCTTTTTTAAGGCGTCTGAGGCATCTTTCGGACTGGTTATCACGTTTGACACCAGATGAGGTATGCCCTCATAAATAGACAGCTCAAGTAGTTTTGGGTCTATCATCAGCATTTTCACCTGCGAGGGTTTGGCCTTATATAATATACTCATAACCATCGAGTTTACGGCAACGCTTTTGCCTGACCCAGTAGTGCCAGCAACCAAAAGATGGGGCATACGCGCAAGGTCCTCAACTATGGGGTTGCCGTAGATGTCCTTACCGAGGGATAGCGTAAGCAGTGAGCCTTTCTTTGTAAACTTGTCTGAGGCTATGATTTCTTTTAGACTTACGATGTTTCTGTGCTCGTTGGGGACTTCTATCCCTATGGGGGTCTTGCCAGGGATGAGCGAGACTCTGACCTTTATGCCTCCCATGGCGCGCCCTAGGTCGTCTGAGAGGGCTACGACCTTGCTGATTTTTACGCCGGGGGCAGGCTCAAACTCATACATGGTGATTACAGGGCCGGGGTGAGCCTGAGAGATTTTCCCCTCGACTCCGAAATCCGAGAGTTTCTCCCGCAGGATTGTGGCTGCCCGCTGCAACTCCTCCTTCGAGGTCTCCTTGTTTTGTACCTGAGCGGCACTCAAGAGTTCTGTGCCGGGCAGCGTATAGACACTGTCCCTTGGCTCGGTAGAGGGCTGTCTGGTCTCGTTTCGTTGGACTTCAGGCCGCTGCATTTCTGGCTGCCTCTCTTCGTGGTGGAACTCTTCGGGCGTGTGAGTGATTATTTTAAGCTCTTGCTGTTGGTCGTCAGGCTGCTCCTCCTGCTCTATTGCTGGGGCTGGAGCTGGCTCCTTTAGAGTTGCCGGTTTTACTTTGCCGCGAGCCGGGGCTGGCTCTGGTGTCTCGGGGATAATCTGAGGCGTCTTTGTCACAACCAGCGACGACGATTTAATTGGCAGCATCAGCATTATCGATGTAAACAAGGTGGCAAGGCTCACCAAAAATGCCCCCACAAGTGAAAATAACTGATTTAGTATATTGGAAATGGCATCCCCAACGAGCCCCCCCTTGATTATTGACGTGTCGAATATAAAGGCGGACAGTGACAGCACCATCGAAAAAGACGTAACAAACAGCATCATCCCAAAGACATTCTCAGCGCTTTTCCTTGCCCCAAGCAGCCTTCTTATCCCGTAAATGAACGCCATCAGGGGTATAATAAAGGCCGATGTCCCAATCAGCGACAGGGCAGAGTCAGAAAAATATGCCCCCACTACACCTGCGTAGTTTCGCGCCTGAAGGTTGGTGTATGTAAAAGGAGACGGGTCCCATTTGTCATACGTATACAGGCTCACGCCGCAAAATACGGCAAATAGGGCTGCAAGGACGCCGCGGATCTCATTTCTGCGATTAGTTACGAACTCTTCAGCCATATTCCCAATACTACGACAAAAGCAAGGACAACACGGTAATAACAAAAAAATGTTAACGAAAATCTCTTCAAAAATTTTAGAAACCACGTAATGGCAAGCAGCCCGGCCACAAAAGAGGCCGCAACCCCGGCAATGAATATCTTGGGGTCTATCGCCTCGGCCTTGCCGTGCAGGATGTGAATGCCGTGCAGTACTGCTGCCCCGGCCACTATCGGCGTGGACATCAAAAACGAAAAGCGCGCCGCCTCCTCTGGCTTCATTCCCAGAATCAGGCCGCTTGATATGGTTATCCCGCTTCTCGATACCCCGGGTATTATGGCTATTGCCTGAGATACCCCTATAATCACCGCGTCAGTAACTGACAGTGCGTCAACACCGGTGACCTTGATGCTTCGCTTCTCGGCCAGATACATTACCACGGCGACAATCACAAGGGAGCCCGCTATTACCCACGGGCTTCGCAGATGCTCATCGACATACTTATCGAGGAGTTTCCCCACAACCGCCCCCGGTATTGTGGCTATTACGAGCAGCATGAGAAGTTTGTGTTTTCTCAGAAGAATATCTAACCAGTCCTTGAAAAACACTACCAAAAGGGCAAACAGCGTACCCACATGCAGGGCAATATCAAAGGACATCGAGTTAATCACACCATCCCAACCCAAAAACCACGGCACAAGAATCAGGTGTGCCGTGCTGCTTACAGGCAGAAACTCCGTAATTCCCTGCACTATTCCCATCAGAATCGACTGAATGATTTCCATATCGCTTAATCTCCTATTAACATTGCGCCTTAGACCGGCACAATGACCGGCATTATCATAGGGCGCTTATCCGTCTTATTTCTAATGTATTTTTTCAGGGCGGACAGGATTTTCGCGTGCAGGATGTTCATATCACCCAGGGCGCCCTCGTCGGGATTTGCCGCAATGGAGTAGATAATATTGGCCGCCTCCTTTGCCATGTCGCCCGTATTGTGCTCAAATATAAAACCCTTTGTGATGAACTCAGGGCCTTCCTCAACACGTCCTGTGGCCTTGTTGACCGTCAGTACAACGATGACAAAACCGTCCTGAGCCAGCCGTCTCCTGTCCTTTAAGACCATGTCACCTATGTCGCCAAAACCCTTTCCTTCTATGGATACGCGCCCAGCTGGTACGCTTTGTGTGCGATTGGCACTGTCTTGTGTCAGCTCAAGCACACAGCCGTCTTCGAGAATAAAGATGTTTTCGCGCGGGATGCCAAGCCCCTCGGCCAGCTTGCGGTGATAGACTAGATGCCTGTATTCGCCGTGAATGGGTATAAAGTAACGGGGTTTGACAATATTTATCATCAGTTTAAGCTCTTCCTGGGAGGCGTGCCCTGAGACGTGCACATCAGAGAGCTTGTCGTAGATGACATTGGCCCCACGTCTGAATAGGTGGTTGATTATCCTGCCCACGGCGCGCTCATTGCCCGGGATAGCGCGTGCGGAGATAATCACCGTGTCTGCGGGGGCGACTGTGATATGTTTGTGGTCGTTCATTGCTATGCGTGTAAGCACACTCATAGGCTCGCCCTGGCTGCCGGTTGTGATAATCACAGTCTCTTCGGGGGCGAGGGAGTTAATCTGTTCGACTTTGAGCCACGAGTTGCCGTTCATTGTCAGGTAGCCGAGGTCTAAGGCTATTTTAGCGTTAGAGATAATACTCCTGCCGCAGAGGATGATCTTTTTGCCGAATTCGGCGGCTACGTCGATGGCCTGCTGAATCCTGTGTATGTTTGAAGCAAAGGTGGCTATGATAATCCTGCCGCCGGCCTTAGAGAATATGTCATGGAAGGCGCGTTTTACAATCTTTTCAGACGGTGTAAAGCCGGGCTTTTCCGAGTTTGTGCTGTCTGAGAGCATGGCAAGGACACCCCTTTGCCCATACTCCGAGAATGTGCCAAAATCCAGAAGCTCGTTATCGACGGGTGAGGAGTCAAACTTAAAATCCCCCGTGTGAATCACTACTCCGGCCGGGGTGGCAATGGCAAGCCCAACGCCGTCTGCGATGCTGTGCGTTACCCTGATGAATTCCACTACGAAATCGCCAAGCGTAACCTTGTCTTTTGGTTTTATCCTGACGAAGTTTATATTCTTGACATTATGTTCTTTTATTTTATCTTTAATCAGGCCAAGAGTAAGCGTGGTGCCGTAGACGGGGACGGCGCTGCCGAGGTCACGAAGGAGAAATGGCAAGGCCCCTGTGTGGTCTTCGTGACCGTGGGTTATTATGATTCCCCTGAGTTTCTTCTTTCTCTCTATGACATAGCCGTAGTCCGGGATAACGAAATCTACTCCAAGCAGATCATCATCCGGGAACATCAGGCCGGTATCGACTATGATCATGTCGTTTTGAGTCTCGAACACGGTCATATTCGCACCGATTTCCTCGA
Organism: Nitrospirota bacterium; assembly: GCA_015233265.1. Lineage (GTDB taxonomy): Bacteria > Nitrospirota > Thermodesulfovibrionia > Thermodesulfovibrionales > Magnetobacteriaceae > Magnetominusculus. The sequence goes on along the minus strand of JADFXZ010000054.1, from coordinate 6,231 downwards.
CCCCACCTAGGGGGATTATCATCAATTTATCAGACATTTCATTTCCCTGTGATAGTAGTCATTATTTAATGAGCATCTCCAGCACAGCCTTTTGCGTGTGAAGACGGTTTTCCGCCTGATCAAAGACGGCGCTATTCGGGCCTTCGATGACGGCGTCTGTTATCTCCTGCCCCCTGTGGGCGGGAAGGCAGTGCAGCACTGTGCAGTCCGGTTTAGCGTAGGACAAGAGCTTGCCGTTTATTTGGTATGCCGCGAATTTAGATTGTTTGTCCGCGATTTCCTCTTCCTTGTCGCCCATGCTTATCCAGACATCTGTGTAGAGGCAATCAGCACCAGCGGCGGCGTCTTTCGGGTCTGTGACGACGGTTATCCGGCTGGCGGCATCTTTTAAAATGCCGGGTGACGGCTCATAACCTTCCGGTGAGGCAACGGCAAGATCCATGCCCATCTGGAGCGCCCCTTCTATCAAGGAGTTCGCCACGTTGTTGCCGTCACCTATGTAGGCAATTTTAATGCCCTCAAGGCGCCCTTTTTTTTCTTTTATCGTCATTAAATCAGCAATAATTTGACACGGGTGGTGAGTGTCGGTAAGGCCGTTTATCACCGGGACGGAAGAATACGCGGCAAATTCCGCGGCTATATTATGCTCGAATGTGCGAATAACAATCCCGCTGAGATAGCGTGAAAACACACGCGCCGTATCTGCAATCGGCTCACCTCTGCTTAGCTGGCTCTGCCCCTGTGTGATATAAAGCGGCTGTCCGCCAAGCTGGTATATGCCAACCTCAAAAGATATTCTCGTCCGGGTTGAGGTCTTATAAAACAACATCCCAACGCTCTTGCCAAACAAAGGCTTATCCCCCGACGTCATGCCGCTTTTAAATTCAGCTGCCCGCTCAAGCAGTGCGGCTATTTCAGTGGGTGTGAAGTCTCTTATGGTAAGGAAATCCCGTTTTTTCATGACAGCCTCTCCAAGATGTCCTTTAGAACGCTTATCAGCCGGTCAATGTCCTCCTCTGTAACAATTAGTGGAGGCATGAATCTCAGCGTGTTTCCCGCCGTGCAGTTAATTAGTATCCCGCGCTCGAAGCATGCCTGGGCCACCATAGCACACTCACGGGTCAGCTCCATGCCGATTAAAAGACCCCTGCCTCTGACATCTGTGATTACCTTGGGGAACTGTTTCTGAAGTTTTATGAGGCTTTCCATGAAATATTCCCCCATTCTGCGGCATTCGCTGAGCATGATGCCGTCTTCAAGCAGTGTTTCAATGGTTGCAAGGGCAACTGCGCACGCCAGCGGATTGCCGCCAAATGTGGAGCCGTGACTGCCTTGAGTGAAGGTCTTTGCCACTTCGTCTCTTGCCAGGGTTGCCCCGATGGGGAAGCCGCCGCCAAGTCCTTTTGCCAGGGTCAATATATCTGGCTCGATGCCGTACTGTTCGTAGGCAAACAGTGTCCCGGTTCTGCCGGTGCCGGTTTGAATCTCATCGAATATCAACAGGATTCCAAGCCTCGTGCAAAGGTCGCGGACATGCTTAAAATAATCGGTGGAGGGCATTTTCACGCCGCCCTCGCCCTGAATTGGCTCAAGCATAATGGCGCAGGTGTTTTCGTCGATGGCTGACTTAAGGGCCTCGTAGTCGTTAAACGGGACATGGGAAAAGCCGGGGGTCAGAGGGTCAAAGCCGCTTTGCAGTTTTGGCTGCCCGGTAGCGGTAAGCGTGGCTATCGTGCGGCCGTGAAAGGAATTTAACGCAGTAATGATGCCTGTCTTCTCGGCGCCAAAACGCTCTTTTGAGTGTTTTCTTGCCAGTTTTATTGCCGCTTCGTTGGCCTCGGCACCGGAATTAGAAAAAAATATCTTATCAGCAAACGAATAATCACACAAGAGCTTAGCCAGCTTTATCTGATATTCGTTGTGGTAGAGGTTTGAGATATGCACCAGCTTCTGAGCCTGCTTCTGAATAGCCACGACATGTCGCGGATGGCAGTGCCCAAGGATATTTACGGCAATACCGGCCATAAAATCCAGATACTCTTTGCCGTCAGCGCTCCAGAGCTTCATCCCCCGGCCCTTTATAAACACAACCGGAAAACGCTTATATGTGTCCATTATATATTGACTTGAGTCATCCAGTAGTTTTTTAACTTCCATCGCAGTCGTGTCCTTTGAGGTGTTCTTTAATGGCTGCCGCAAGAAGCGGAAACATTATCTCGTGGTGGCCGATGAGATTAATGGCAGTGCCACTTCCGTGCGCCGGACGCTGCAGCACATTGACCTGTGCCCTGTAGTGGCTGATAAAGTCCATGTTGATAGCGGTAAAGCGCTGAATTTGCTTATCAGCGCCGCTTATATTTCTAGCCAGATTAAGGGCCTTCATAAAGACCTCTGGGATAATGACGGCAGAGCCAAGATTAATAAATACGCCGCCCTCAAGCCCCCTGATAAGGCTGGCAAGGAGGCGGAAATCCCGCAGGCTGCCCTCTCCGATGGCGGCTCCGTCGGCCTCCGGGTGCATATGAATGATGTCAGTTCCAATGGCGACATGCACCGTTGCCGGCACCCCTAACTCGCAGGCGCGCGCGAATATGCTGATTTCCTTATATTTAACCGTCTTTTCATGCAGAATAAACGAGCCGATGGCCTTACCAAGCCCAAGCCCCTTCTCTACTGCTTTAATGATAGCGGTATTAAGCATAACCCCGGTCTCTTGGGCCATACCAAACGTGCCCTTGCAAAGCTCGGCGGCCACGTCCTCGCTTGTAAAGCCAGCATATGCAAGCTCGAAGTCGTGGACGATAGAGGCCCCGTTTGTGGCTACAGCGGTTATGACGCCGCGTTCCATCAAATCAATGATAATGGGTGAGAGGCCAACCTTTATTGGATGAGCACCCATGCCTAATATGACGGGGCGCCCGTTACGATGAGCCTCGGCGATTGCCGCTGCCGCACGCAATAGTTCAGATGCCGCCAGAATATCTGGAAGGCTTGATAAAAACTCCGAAAACAGCCCGCCGTGATTATATGATCTGCCAATCTTATCGAGGGCGACCTTGCTCATTCTATCGGCCAGAGAGTACCTCTTTACGCTGAGAACAGCGGGGTCAGCGGTCATTGCCTTATTCTGATTGTCTGACATTGCTCGATTTTAACATAAAACGATTGAATTAGCATATATGGCATATGGCAAACGCATTTGAAAATTTCAGTAGCCTAATATATTATTGCCGCCCTTATTTCATCATTCCGGCTTGTCCGCAATGACGGCAAGGAACAAGGCAGACTGCTTACATAGACAATTTATGCTTTATTATTCAAATGCGTTTGCCCTGATATATGGCAATTGCCCTGCTGAAATACTATGACAGTTTGACAATAACATTGATGTTCTTTGGCATATTCTCATCCAGCCACAGATGACCCACCCCATCCCTCGTTCTTTTCCTTAAAGAAATATAATATCCCGCCGATATGATTATTGTGTTAGTAAAATAGTGAGATATGTGATATAATTGAGTATGAGGATGAATACATAGACAATATGGATAAAGAAGCTCTCGATAGGGTGATAGAGAAGGTCAGGGTTGGTCTAAAGGCCGAGGGCGGCGGTATTGATGTGCTCGATGTTCGGGACGATATACTGTATGTGCGGCTCTTAGGTGCTTGCGAGACCTGCCCGATGGCCGGCCTTACGATGAAGAATTGGGTCGAGAGGACCATTCTTGACGCTCTGCCATTTCTCAAGGGGGTTAAAGCCGTCTAATGCTGCGCCGTTTCTTAGCTCTCATCATAATGTTATGCTTTGCACTTGGTTGTTATTACGGCATATCAGCTGCCAGCTCACCAGCTATTACTCAGATTAAGGATGTTCGCTATTTCGCCTCGAAGGACTATGTGCGCGTTGTCATTGACCTTCTTTCGCTGACAAAATTTAAAAAAGGTGAGCTTAAGGACAGCAAAAAGATATATTTCGATATCGAACACGCCTCCGTTCAGAATTTTACGAAGAGACAGGTAGATGTCGACAACTCAATTGTCAAAAGGATTCGAGTCGGGCAGTTCGACAAAGAGACAGTCAGGGTTGTTGTTGACCTGGATAATTTCGAGGATTATAAGATTTTTACGCTGGTCAACCCTGACAGGCTTGTCGTAGATATATACGGGGCAAGAGACAATTCGACAGTTGTGGAAAAACAAGTTGACAAACCAGCGGACAAGGCCATAAACGAAAAGGAGATTTTCGATAAACCCGCCGCTGACGCCCCGCCAGTTGTCATGGAGGCCGCTAAAGCTAAAGAACCCGAACTCATCCATGAACCCGTCAAAGAGCCGCCAGTTAAAGAGTCGGACATAACTAAGCCGGAAGCGGCTAAAGAGACATTTAAACTAATAGAAAAGCCAAAGGAGCCGGCGCCAGAGAAATATACCGAGAAAATCCCGGAGAAATTACAGGAGAAATTGCCTGAGAAATCACCGCAGATAATAGCAGAACCTGAGAAAACTCCTGAGGCCGTCAAACCCGGCGATACTAAGCACAAGGCCAAAGAAAAAGACACTCGTCAAGCCGAGGCGCTGATTGCCAAAAAGACCATCGTCATTGACCCTGGCCACGGCGGCCATGACCCGGGCGCAATGAGTAAAAGCGGCCTTAAAGAGAAGGATGTCGTTCTCGATATATCGTTGCAGCTTGCAAGGATTCTCAGAGAAAAGTATTATTTCGATGTGCATATGACACGCTCCGATGACACGTTCATCTCGCTTGATGAGCGCACTGCTATTGCCAATGGAAAAAGGGCAGATCTCTTCGTCTCCATTCACGCTAATGCCAATAACTCATCGTCGCTCAATGGGATTGAGACATACTTTCTTAACTTCTCAAACTCCGACGAGGCTATGCGCGTAGCCGCCCGTGAAAACGCCATCTCTATGAAACAGATGAAAGAGGTTCAGTCTGACCTCGGCCTGATACTGGCGTCACTGGCACGCGAGAGCAAGCGCGACGAGTCGCTCCACCTGTCTCATTATATTCAAAAATCTTTGATCTCTAAAGTCGGCAAACGCCACAGAGGCGTGACAGACCACGGCGTCAAACAGGCCTTGTTCTATGTCTTAGTCGGGGCATCCATGCCTGCGGCTCTGGTTGAGGTATCGTATATTACTAATCCCACAGAAGAGAAACTCCTTAATACTGACGAGTATAAGGAACTTTTAGCCCAGTCCATAGCCGCCGGTATCAACAAATACGTCACTTCACTGCCTGACTCCATTCAGTATGCCAAGGCAGCGGCACATAAGAAATAGCCGGTTGCGCTTCCGACAGACCAACCCCCCCAAATAAGATAAAATAAGACAAATGAAATTCTCTCCCGAATTTAAGATTACCCTTTATGTGATTTTCACAGCGGTCACATTTTTGATGAAAGATATGAGTTTTTTTGCAATATCCGGTGCGGCAGCGGCATGTTTTTTTTCCCTATTGCCAGACAAGTCAATTCGCACTGGTATTGTGCCGATTTTTATATTTCTGTTTATAACCTTTATGTCCGGCATGTTATTTACCGGCGGCAGGGTTATTGCCTCATTTGCCGGTTTTGACATTACCCATGAGGGGCTAACCGAGGCGGTTGTAAAGACTGTGCGGGTATTCCTGATGATAGTAGGGGCAAAAGTCCTGATGCTCACCACAAGTGTAGATGAGATGATTGCCGGATTAAACAGAATGCTGCCGGTCTCTAACCCCGCAAAAGGCTCCGCCTTCAGGGATTTTATCGAGATTGCGGGGTTGACATTTACGGCATTTCCGGCCATTGTCCTAAGACTTAAAACTGATTTCAGGGAAAAGGCTGCGGCAAGCCACTATGAGGGGCTGTCTGCAAGATTAATAGACACGGTGCGGCTTTCGGCTTCCCTTGCCCTGCCTTTGCTGGGGGAGATAATTCATTGTCCGGAGAGAGTCTTCGGAGAACTTACGCGTCACAATAAGGAGAACAATGCTTGACGTATTAATTAAAAACGCACTCATCATCGACGGCACAGGCAGTGAGCCGTACTCAGCCAATATTGGAATCGACGGCTCAAGGATTGCCTTTGTCTCAGAAGGAGTTACCGCGGCGGCCGCTTCTACCATCGATGCCGCAGGGCTTGTTACCTGCCCCGGCTTTATTGACGTACACAGCCATTCTGCCCCTATACCATAGACTTGGACTACTATATCGGGGCAAGGGCTGA
>JADFXZ010000150.1 GCA_015233265.1 Nitrospirota bacterium | reverse complement strand
GCTGAGGTCGTGTACACATTGCCTGACAGGTTGCCGCCGCAGGTTCCGCCTACTGTTGCAATATAGCCGCTGTTCGGCGTTACCGTGAATTGCTTAGTTGCGCCTATGCCGGCTGTAACAGTCTGAGGTGTGGCAGGGCTTATTGTCCCATTCGCTCCTGCCGATGGCGTTACTGTATAGGAGGTTCGAGTAAATGTTGCCGCTACTGTACAGTTGGCTTTAATAGCAGAGGTTGTGTAGACATTGCCTGACAACGTACCGCCGCATGTGCCGCCTACTGCTGCTAAATAGCCGCTGTTCGGCGTTATCGTGAATTGCTTAGTTGCACCGGAGGCAACAGCCTGAGGCGTGGCAGGGCTTATCGTCCCATTAGCCCCAGCCGATGGTGTTACCGTATAGACAGTTGAGCTCGATAGTTTTAAAATCTTAGAGTTGCCGTTACTGCTTGCATATGCAAAGTAAACAGATGGGATGAATATATTGGGATGGGCTTTTTTTACGAAACCATCTGAGATTCCCGCCTGCCAGACAAATGATGTTTCGTTGGTCATCTGTTTAGGAGCAGTCCATGTTCCATCTGAGTTGCGGACTATTGAGTAATAATTACCTCTCGTAGCAGTAATAGTGTCATATTGCCACGTTGAAATATACACTATATTATTAACCGCAATAATATCAGTCGAGTAATAGACGATATTCCCAGAGGATTGATAAATCAACTGAGGAGTCCCAAAGTTCAATCCATAGTACACGTTATTGCCGTCATTATACACCGTATGCCAGTTTCCGAATTCGTCCTCATATGAGACACCCGGCTTGTAGCCACCGCCTACACCCGTTGAAACATCCCATGTGCCATATGAAGCTGACTTTCCAATAAAAAAACTGTCACCCCAACATGCATATTGACCGCAATCCCACATTGGAACATAAATAGTGCCATTAGCAGATAAAACCATAACACTATAAGCATAGTTTCTCCAAGCGTGGATATACTGGCTTTCTCTGTCTGAAATTGTAACTAACCCAGACAAAGACGATGAATTTGTATTATATATCATCTCCTCCGCCGGATGGCCGCAGGCGTCCCATGGATATGGGCAGTCGCCGTACTTTTGAAACAAAACGTGCAAGTTGTTGTTGGCGTCTTTTATCATAGTGAAAGCCCTGTCATTATACGGCCCCGCATCCCATCCCCATGACGTGTTTGAATAAAGGTCTGTGGCTTTGCTCCAGTGTCCTGCTGCGTTTTTAAATATCGTGGAATCACCAATGCTGTCATTGCCATCCTCTGTAAAAACCCACTTGTTACCTTTTGTATCTAAAACAGTAGACGTTGTATTAACGCTCTTTGAACGATTATCAATCAGAGTGTCAGACCACGAGTCGGTGTTGGACATATACTCGGCGTATCTTAGCTGAGCGGCATTGCCATAAGAAAAATATAAATTACCTGAACTGTCTTCTAAGAGTGCGTATCTGCCGAAAGCTCCGCTATTGTTAAAAGTCTTAAACTCTGCCGCAACAGGCGACACAATCTTAGCCTCGCCTATTTCTATATACGCAGACGTGCCGCCATAGTTATCGCCAACCATCGCAAATATATAAGAGCTATCCGCCGATTTATAAGTCCCCGACTCTGTAGCAAAGACAGTCCCACCCTGGTCATCGTAATTGCCCGTGGAAATAACTGATGTAGTAGTATTATCTGAATTGAATGTGACTCTTGCATAATACCACGTATTATCGGAGATTACTACTGAACCCATATATGACCAGGCAAATGTCTTGTCCCAAACCACCTTGGCATAATCTGATGATTGAGCTTTTGGATCAGATTCTAAGAAAATAGCGACACCGCCGTAAGTCCCAGCGCCTGAACCCCTCCACTTTATATATAACTGGCTACCCTGAACATTATATGCGGATGTTGTTTGCATTGCGCCACAAACCCGAAATCCAGCGCCATTAACATAGATACCGTCGGATGCTAATGATACAGTCACTTGGCCGCAGGCATCGCTTTGCCGCCATGCACTTGTGGTTAATGGGATATTTGTATCAGCCTGAGCGTTAGCCGTCGAACTTTGTACTACCATCCCATTTTTGATACAGCCCTCGGTACATGCAAAGGCATTAGCGCATGTCAGCGACAACACGATAACCAATGTAAGCGCTACCCCCAACAACTTTTTACTGTTAAGCATACGTCCTCCCGAACTCTTTAAATCGTGTACATCCCTGCTGTTTAATCTCTATGAAACCATACAGCAGGCTGTTAATGTTTAGCTTGTCGATGGAGAAACACAAATACCTCCTAAGCCTAAGCCATCAGGAACCTTACCCCTCGCAGTATCTGTTTGATATAGCGAGTTTTTGTAGAAGTTCCCTTCAAACAAAGAGACTATTGAACTGTCAAAACCGGACAAATCGTTGACATAGAATATACCATTGCTGAAGGCGCCGCTAGAGACATTTATGGCGGTTGCTGTTATGCAGAACTGGCTTGATGTATCGGATAAGACGTTTACCTGGTATGTCCAATTTGTCGAGCCGGAAATATCTAACGTGTTTAAAAAGCCCGAAATATCAGAGTAAGATATAGCGCCTGTATAACCATTAACCGGAACGTGAGCCTCTTTCAGTATGGAGGAGGTTACAGAAGACGGGAATCCTCCTTTCTGGGTATAGTATGAGTTCAAAGCGCCAGCAATCTGCCCCATAGTGGTTACAGCCTCGGAACTTTTAGCGTTATCCATATACTTTTGGTATAGGGGAATACTAATAGCAGCTAGTATAGCAACAATCGCAACCACTACCATCATTTCAATTAACGTAAAACCCTTGTTTGAAGCATGTTTCTCTGAAAAAATAAGTCTAAGCATCCTCATTCCCCCTTATAATCTATACTTAAAATAAATCTGCCCCCATACTCATTCCCTCTCCTGGATTCCCGCTTTCCAGACTGTGTCACAATAGAAAAGCAGCCCCTCCTTCCTTAATTAAGCAGATTTTCCAGTTCCTCGACAGAGGTGGAATGTCTGATAAGCTCCTTGATTTGTTCCAGTTTGTTTAAGTCGCCGACGGCTGATATTTTATCCATCAAGGAAAGGCCCTTAACACCAAATTTAATATCAAGAGCCAGCTGGATTCCCTCCAACAGCCCTTTCAGCTCGCCTCTCCGTTCACCTCTCAGCTCGCCCTCCATCTTCCCTCTTTTATAGAATGGGTCTTTTTCCACATCGTATATCAACATTTCTTCTTCCTCCCTGTCCTCGGTTTCATCTAATCCCTTTAATTGCGATAATACCTGTATTTGCCTGAAATATTTCGACCGCAGCATCTCATCTGCCACCGTCTCACGTATTTTCTGAATAACGAGTCTCTTCATTACTCTAACATCGTTCCCTCTTAAATTACACAGAATGGAAATCACTATCTCCTCCGGCTTGCCGGAATTAATAAATTTCTCGCAGTCAATGTCATGAAAATCTATAATCTTATACTTATAACCATCGCCAATTTCTGGTACGTGGTCAGGCATTGTTAAGGGATCGCTGCCGATATAGAATAGATACTGCTTCGGGTATTCGTTATATTTTTCGCCAATCAAAAGCCAGTACAAGAGCATCCTCTGCGGCATTTTGCGGTAGTTGGTGCTTTGTATCTCTATGTGGCTTATGTATGGCGCTTTCCCTCGTTCCTCAATTTTGAGAATGAAATCGGCGTCACGCTCGTTAGTAATCTGCATCTTCGTATCGAGTAGGGTGATCTTTACGGCGTCGATGCCCAATATCTTCCTAACGAAAACGCGTATCGACTTTCCAAGAATTTCTTTTAATATCTTATCGTATTTACCTGACATACATTTGCCTCAAACAGCTCCTACGGTCACCAAGGTAACCACTATCATCATCTCGATAAGGGTAAAACCCTTGTTTGAATCCTGTTTGTCAGATAAAAATAAGCTGCGCATCATCGTTTCTCCTTATCAAACCGCGCAATTAAATATTTCAATAAACCTAACCCTAAGTTTGAGGGTTAGGGCAAGATACTCCTGTAAAGATAGCAGCGACATCAGTAGCGCTGGCATTAAAGAGTGGTGCTTTATAAAAATGCCCGTCGAGCTTTGATACGTATTGTGCAGGGACAGCAGATACATCCTGTATATAGTATATAGCCCGGCCATTGGCAGAGGTCGAGACATTTACGGCGGTTGCGGTTATACAGAGCTGCTCTGAGGCAGTGTTAGAGCTGGCTTGTACTTGGTAGCTCCAATTCACTGAGCCGGAAATATCCAAAGTGGGAAGGTCGGATGATATTCCACGCTGACCACTATTACTGCCACTAGTAGTATAGTCCTCCACTACAGTCGAACCGAGCATATTGGAAGGATATTGCCCATGGATATCTCTATATTCCTTAAGAGCATCCGCTATACGTCCAACAGCGGTCACAGCCTCAGAACTTTTTGCTGAATCCATAGACTTCATGAACTTGGGAATTCCAACGGCAGCCAAGATGGCGATAATAGAAACCACAACCATCATTTCGATTAACGTAAAACCAGCCTGACAAATCAAACTAAGCATTCTCGTTTCTCCCTATCAATCTAAGTTATTAAACAAAGCGGGCGCAGGACAAACCCAACACCCGCTTTGCCATGCCACTCGCAAGCGCCAACTACACAAGTGGCATCAGAAAAATCAGCCGCTTAACTAGTAGCCGGCGTAGGACAAGTGACAGCATTAGTGATACTGGACAGAGGCGGCGCAGTAACACTACCGGCGGTAGCGGCAAACAGACCTTGTTTATAAAAATTACCGTCATACTGAGACGTATCACTTATCCCGCTTAAATCCTTGACATAGAACACAGCATTACCATTGGCGCTGGCAGAAACAGCCACAGCGGTTGCGGTTATGCAGAAATTGCCGCTTGCATTAGCCTGCACCTGGTATGTCCAAGCCGTCGAGGAGGAAATGTCCAGTGTCGGCAGGTCGGTTGAAATACCAGTTTTAGCAGAGCCACCGGAGAGATGGGCCTCTTCAACCGTTGCGCCCTGCATGTCTGTAGGGTATGCCCCGTGCATATCATAGTATCCCTTCAGGGCTGTAGCGATTTGTGACATATTAGTTACAGCCTCAGAACTTTTTGCTGAATCCATAGACTTCATGAACTTGGGGATTCCAACTGCCGCGAGGATAGCGATAATGGCAACCACTACCATCATCTCAATTAATGTAAAACCCTTGTTTGAACCCTGTTTCTCTGAAAAAATTAAATTAAGCATCTCCGTTTCTCCTTACTACTTACTATTGATAGTTCCCTGCTATGCAAGGATCATGGCGGCTGATCATATTTCGAATCAGCTAAAAAACCAAATTCCCTTAAAAAACAGTGACATAATTCTCTACCGCATAATGCAATAGCCCCTATCTCCCGTCTATCCTCACCTCCTTAACCCATTAATCACATATTACACATGATCATGAGTTACATATTCACCACCAGTAATAAAAATTATCAGCCATGCACTATAGTTCCCATGCTAAAGATTGGCAGAAATAGCGATATCATTATCGCTGCTATGACAACGCCTACGGTTATGGTAAGCGCCGGATTGAGCAGAGATAGAATGGTGGCAACTTTCATCTCAACCT
>JADFXZ010000149.1 GCA_015233265.1 Nitrospirota bacterium | reverse complement strand
ATGCTAAGAAATGATCATGATATGACCAGAGGCGAGTAAATGCTGAAGAAACTGCGAATACAAAATTTTAAGCTATGGAAGGACACGGGGACAATCAACATGGCCCCGATTACGCTGTTCTTCGGAGCGAACAGTTCAGGTAAATCCAGTATTGGACAGTTCTTAATGATGCTAAAGCAGACGGTTGAATCCGCCGACCGTAAGACAGTCTTCAATCCCGGTGGAAAAAACTCTGCGGTTCAGCTTGGTTCCTATCAGGATATGGTCTTTCAGCGAGATAGAGAAAATAAGATCATGTTTGAATACCAGTGGGATTATTTGTATTTCGGCATAGATGGTATTGTTTTTGAGGCGGAGGTTGCTTTAACAGCCAAAGATCAACATCCTCTTGTTGTTGATATAATGAAATACCAACTAACCAATAAAGGTGTCTCAGTCTTCTTAGTTGGTCTAAAACGTAAGACTGAAAGCGATTCCGAAATATTCAGTTGATTATAGAGACTCATTCGGAGCATTTTTTACGGCGGCTGCAGAGGCGGATTGCCGAAGGTACTCTGCCAAAGGAGAAGGTGGCTGCTTATTTTGCTAATATCGACAAGACCCCAGCTGTTCTTGAGCCGCTGGAAGTCGATGCGTTTGGCAACATCAAGAACTGGCCGGATAACTTTTTTGGAGACGAGATGGGGGATATTACCGCGCAGTCCATGGCCGCGATGTCAAGGCGTATGAGCATGGAAACAGGAGAAGACCACAAATGAACGACCTGCCAAAGAAATGTCTGGTTGATACCAATGTGCCAAAGACGGCAAATTTAGCTGCTAAACCAGACCCAGATTCAGATGTCCCTCCTTCGTGCATAGTTGAATGTATTCGGCTAATTCAGCATGTAACTCAAAAGGGTGGGTTGGTAATCGATTCGGGCAGTGAGATTTTCATGGAATACAGACAAAATCTTTCTCTCAGAGGTCAGCCCGGAGTTGGCGATATATTTATGAAGTGGGTTCACGACAACCAATGGAAGCCCCAAAAGATAGAACAGGTAAGGATTACAAGTAATAGCGAAACCTATGACGAGTTCCCCAAGCACGAATGGTTAACAGGGTTTGATAAATCTGACAGAAAGTTTATCTCAGCAGCAAATGCCCATTGTGATAAACCGCCAGTCATGCAGGCTCCGATAGTAAATGGTGGGGTTTTAAGGACGCCTTATTCGAATGCGGTATATCAATACATTTTTTATATCCGAGCTATATCTAAGGAAAATTTAGTAAAAAGATGACATCTTGAAACTGCATCAATATCATTTAGAGCCGCAGATAAACAACCCTCTACGGCCTTGTAAATATTCTTCAATAATTTGTCAAATGAATTCCCTTGCGTTGCACACCCATGAATTGCTGGTATTTCAGCCCAATAGCCGCCTTCCTCTACTTCATGAACTATTACTTTGAGTTTAATAGCGTTTCCTCCTGTTTTTTAGAATTAATTAATTTTACATCCTGCCTCTTCGAGTTGCCGGATAAGGGCCTTTCGCTTCATACAGCGATTTCTTTTAACTTGAAATCTCCGGGGATATCCTCTAAAACCATCAGGTGATATGCGTCTTTTATATTTTCTTCCAACTCCTCAAGAGTCTCTGCCTGTGTCATAATGTCGGGATATTCAAGCAGTTTGCCTAACCAAAACTTTTCCCCCTTCCAGTAAACCAGTGTCAGCTTCATATCGTCTCCGTCAGCACGCATTTTTTTAGTTCAATCGCCACGGCTATGTTTTAATTACACCAGATTAAATCGAAAATATTATACATGAAGTAAACTCTATTCCTGCAGAAATGCGGATTCCCGCTTTCACGGGAATCCATTTATATTACTATGTGGGAGGAGGTCGAACTTTATGCGCAGCGGCATGTACTGGCCGAACGTGCCCCTCGTACTTCTATGGCCTTTGTGCCGAGTGCGTCCTTTAATCTGTGGATTATGTTTTCCGTGAATCCCTTCTCAAGCCACTGCGTTAATTTAAGGTCCTTATATATCTTCACGGTCTTTGACGTGTAGTTCATTCTGTCTATCAGTACGTACTCAGCGTATGGAGCAATCTGTGCCGCAAGTTCCTCTGGCTCCATTGGCAGCACCGGGCCTACAAACACGTATGTCTTTATCCCCTTTTCACGCAGTGCCTTCAGTGTCCTGATTCGCACTGCTATTGGCGAGGTCTTAGGCTCGAACGCACGTCTTATCCTGTCGTTTTCTGTCGTTATACTTATCCCTACTTCAACGTCTTCAAACTGGCTGAGAAGGTCTACGTCGCGCATGATAAGTGACGACTTGGTCAATACCTCAACCGGGTACTGATACTCAAGCAACGCCTCAAGGCACTGTCTTGTTACCTTGTATCTGGCCTCAACCGGCTGGTACGGGTCTGTTACTGAACTTATGATGACGTTGCCGCGCTTGGCGCTCTGGAGCTGCTTTCTCAATACGGTAGCGGCATTGGTCTTTATATCCACAAACGCACCCCAGTCCTCACCGTGCCCCGTGTATTTCTTCATAAACATCGCATAGCAATATAGGCAGCCGTGCATACAGCCCATGTATGGATTTACGCAGTAGTCAATCCCATCGATGCCGCTCCTTGTTAAAATTGACTTAGATGATATTTTCTCAATACTTACTGCCATAATATGAAGTCCTCCTGTAACATTATATTGTTTTCTCTTTTATCCTGATCTCTACGCGCCTGTTCTGTGCCCTGTGCGCAGGGGTGTCGTTTGGCGCTATCGGAGCGCTGTCGCCATTACCCTTTACCGCAAATCCCTTAGGGTCAACCCCCTTAGCTATAAGATACTGTAATACACTTGTTGCCCTTGCTGTTGACAGCTCCCAGTTGGATGGATATAACGGCGAGTGAATAGGGGAGTTGTCTGTGTGCCCGTCTATCTCTATGACATATGATGGATGGCGCTTTATCAGCTCAGATACCTTATCCAATACAGGTGCGGAGTTCTTTAATATCACCGCGCTGGCCGGCACAAAAGATACCTTTTCTCTCATCGTTATTACTACACCTTTTTCGGCGGTCGTGATGGTGACCTCTTCGCTGAGATTCTGCGCCCTGACAACCGCCTCAAGCTCCGGGGCAGGGTCAATAACTGCCGCCGCTGCCTTTACGTCGTCTGGTGATTTATCAGCCGTTGTGACAACGACCGATGTGGCGGCGCCATCATCAGCTGCGATTGCGGCTACCGCTGAGGTCTCAGTGGCACGGCTGTCTAACGCTGGTGCTGGTGTGCTATGTGGTGTTTGTGCTGTTACGGCCTCAGTCTCAACGCTCTGGCTTTGAGTAACTGCCTGCTGTTGAGCCTTTTCAGTCGCGTTTTCATTTCTTTTCGATATGACGAAAAACATCAAAAAACAAACGAGCAGCAGAGACATCAAATCTGTCATCGTGATGAGCCACAGATTGTCTTCACCATCGGCGGTGAACTGCTCGACTATCTTCTTGTAGGAATCGTTCATTAGCGTATGCCGCCTGCGTGTACAGCATTATATTTACGGCCTAAGAATACCCGTTTAGCCGGCATACTCAAAAGTGATGCTTCAGCCGTCTCCTCAAATCCTCTGAGGCGCTCCTCAATCTTCAGCGGGTGTTCCACATTACAGATAGCCGAGATGCCCTCAATTGCAATTATCATCATAGAGCCTGATTTGATGGACTTCTCCCTGAGTTTCGCACACAGCGGCAAGGCTGCCATGTTTGCCAGCACCACGCCATAAAATGTTGACATCAGGGCAACCGCCATCAGCGGGGCAAGCGTCTCAACTGAGCCGAAATCCTTAAACATCTTTATCAGGCTTACTACTGTCCCCGCAAGGCCCAGTGACGGCATCAGGCGGGCAAGCGTTCTCAAGACGTTTTGGCTGAAACTTTGATTGATAATTATGGCTGTCATCTGCCGTTCCATTATCTCTTTGATCTGCTTTTCACTGTAGTTGTTTACTATGAGATTGGCGCCAAACTTCAGGAAATCGTCTTTGATGTCATCAATGGCTTTTTCGAAGGCCCTGATGCCAGCGTTCCTGTTTATCCGTGCCATCTCGAGAATCTCCTCTATCAGGGATTCCTTTGTGGTCTTGTCTTTAAAAGACTTGACGATGTCGTTGTATGTCGTTTTGAGTCTCTCAACAGGAAATCCCAACATCATCCCAATAATTGTTCCCCCAACGACGATAATCAGGGCATCAGGGTTGAAAAGAACGCTAAACCCCATCCCCCGAAACAGGGAAAAGACCACCAACGCCACCACTATACTCACGAACACTACCACTGTCAAATTCTTAACTCTCATGCCCTGCTACCTCCAATGTTTCTTTAGGAATATACTGTGATATAGCAATTAATATGCCAGTGCCATGGCATCAGAGATTATAGCGATGACGGGCTATGCGGCTATTGATTTCGGGATTCTGTGTCAGAACAGGTGTCAAAAAAACGGCATTATTTTCCTACAGTGTGTAACAAGGGAAAATACTGCCACTGGGCTAAGCCTTATACGGCCAGTTTCCTGAGAACTGCCCTTGATGGTGCGCCGTCGCAGCCGATTAGTTTCAGCGGCAGGCACATAAGCTCATACTGGCCAGGGCTGACGGCAGACAGGTCAAGCCCCTCGATTATCCACACCCCAGCCTCAAGCAGTGTCGTATGAATCAGCTGTCCATCCGCGTGAAACCCGCCAATTGACAGGGCGTCTATGCCTGCCATCAGGACACCGGTCTGTGCGAGGAGCCTTGCGGCCTCAACAGAGATATATACGTAGTCCTCGGTGAATTTCTTAGTGTGATTGGTGCTGTTGCAGGTCTTAAAGAGGATTCTCTGTCCTTTTTTCAGCCCGTAAGGTTCGAGTTCCGCTGCCTTTATAGATTCCTTGTCTTGTACCTCTATAACGAGTGCAGGGCCAGCAGTTACCGAAATCGGCATCTCATCTATGGATTTGCCGTCTCTGAGCCAGTGCAGCGGGGCGTCCATGTGAGTTCCCGTGTGTGAGGTCATCGAGATGTGCGATAGGTTGAGCATATCCCCGTTGTCAATGCTGTGAAGTGCCTTCAGTGAAAACTCAGGGTCTCCTGGCCAGGTGAGCATTCCATTTTTAATGTCTAGCGATATGTCAATCCAGTCATTAGTCATTTGGGTGTTTCATTGGCTGCGTTTTTTACCGGCTCTGATGTGTTATCCGAGGCGGCGGCAGGTTTCGTTAATGAGTTATTATCAGATTTGGGTGTGCCGCCTTGTTTTTTCATTTGCTTATATTCCTGATACTTAGACGACTTAATGAGCTTGGAATCCGGCCTGATTCCTGGGTTTACAACCTTAGCTCCAATGTCTGATGTTATAGCGCTTAGCGATATGGCGGCAACCGCCGCGATTGAAAAAAAGATGAAGAATAACCCATGCAGCTGTCTATTGAGCCATATCTTTAGTACCCCAATCAGGGCAAGCGCCCCTGCGGCATATATCGCCCATGCCGATTTCTCAGCCCACTGTTCATGGCTATAGAGGTAATCTAACGATATAAGCGGCGCCCCCGCGATGTAGTTGGAGGCATTCTCTCCGGTAGCACACACAACCCATGTCAGCCCAGCTATGACCACAAAACCCAGCAGCGCTGCCTTCTGTAAC
>JADFXZ010000053.1:7687-13701 GCA_015233265.1 Nitrospirota bacterium | reverse complement strand
CACTGATGTACAGCCAAGAAAGAGTTTTGAAAACGCACTAAAACATAATTCAACCACTTGGCTACTTGTCCACAACCAACATACCGGTTCTCTATCGCCGTCAGACGATGACATCAATCTCACCTTCAGATTGAAGGAGACCGCTGCGGGACTGGGGATTGCTATTCACGACCATTTGATTGTCACAAAACACTCTTTTATGAGTTTTCACGACAGGGGGCTGCTCTAAACTATGGACAGACATTCACAGCAACTAATAACGCTCTATGAGATAAGCAAGCTCCTCGGTGCCTCTCTGGATTTGAATAAGACGCTCAAGGGGGCGATGAAGGCACTGTCAGACTTCCTCGACATGCAGCGCGGCACGGTAGCGCTGGTGCAAGGCGATGAGATTGTATTAAAGGCCGCCCACGGGCTGACCATCGAAGAGCTTCAGCTGGGCAGATATAAACTTGGCGAGGGAATCATTGGGCAGGTGGCAAAGTCTGGCTATCCCATAGTGCTGCCAAACATTGGCGAGGAACCGGTGTTTTTAAACAGAACTGGTGCAAGGAGGGATATAAATAAGGACAATATAGCATTCTTATGTGTGCCGATTATGTTTAAGCGGGAAGTGTTGGGGGTGTTGAGCGTTGACAGGCTGTTTGCCGATGCGCGGGTGTCTTTCGATACTGATTTGAGGCTCTTAAAGATCATCGCCTCCTTGTTAGCCCAGCACATAAAACTCAGCCTGCAGGTGGAGAAAGAGGTGCAGGAGCTGATAGCTGAACGCGATACGCTCAAAACCGAACTCCGGGGTAAGTACCGGATAGAAAATATAATTGGCAAATCCCCGCTGATGCAGGAAGTGTTTGAGTCCGTACACCGTGTGGCAGGCTCACGGGCAACTGTGCTGATAACCGGTGAAAGCGGAACAGGCAAAGAGCTTATCGCAAAGGCCGTTCACTATATGAGCCAGCGGGCAAGGCAGCCCTTTATCAAACTAAACTGTGCGGCTATCCCCGAGGGTCTTCTGGAGGCAGAGCTGTTTGGCCATGAAAAGGGTGCCTTCACAGGTGCCTCGTCACTAAGGAGGGGCAGGTTTGAGCTTGCTAACAAGGGCACAATATTCCTCGATGAAATCGGAGACCTGTCGCTGTCGTTACAGCCCAAAATCCTTCGCGTCATACAGGAGAGGGAGTTTGAGAGGATAGGGTCTGAAAAGACGATAAAAGTAGATGTACGGGTAATTGCGGCCACGGCCAAAGACCTCGTCCGGTTGGTCAGCGATGGTAGTTTCAGGGAAGACCTCTACTACAGGCTCAACGTCGTGCCGATGTTCCTGCCGCCATTGAGGCAGAGAATGGAGGACATGGACGAGTTGATAGCCTTTTTCCTGAATAAGTACAATAAGGAAAATTCAAAGACAGTGGAAATCTCGGCAGAGGCAATCTACTCTATGACAGAGTACTGGTGGCCTGGCAACGTCAGGGAACTGGAAAATACGATAGAGCGGTTGGTTATCATGTCGCCGGGGAGGGTTGTCCTGCTGCGAGATTTGCCGTTAAATATCAGGAACGTTGACGGTGAGCCGCCTGAGCACCGGATTACACCGCTTGATCAGGCGGAGAAAGAGGGAATCGTCGAGGCCCTTAAAACTACGGATTGGGTCTTAGCAAAGGCGGCTAAACTACTGGGCATAACGCCCAGACAAATCGGATATAAGGTGAAAAAATATGGAATCGGAAGAGGTGTTTCATAACTGGCTCGTTACGCATTTAAAAAACAGGCTATCAAGGCAATACACCGAGATAGCCTGTAATCTCGAAGGGGAAAAAAGCCACGAGTTCGAGGGCTTGTATCCTGATTTGATATTAAAAAACTACGGCATGGCGATGGCGGTCATAGAGGTGGAGACAGAGGCGTCGATAAACGCGGGGCAGGCAGACCACTGGAAGGCGCTGTCAGAAAAAGGGGTAAAGCTCATACTAATGATACCAGACAAGGCCAGATCAAAGGTAACAGGGCTGCTGTGGGACAAGGGCCTCGCCGCCGATGTAGCAGTGGGCAGCTATGATTTGAGGATTAATATGCCGTAAGTTTGGTGGAGACGATAAATTTATTCTCCATCATGCACATACCGTAGAAGCTGAGTTTTTCGACATACGCAGATAGTTGAAGACCAACCAGATATTGAGCATAAGTTCCAGCATTTATTGTGCTGCGCTGCGGATACGTTTGGTCATGCCTTGGTATCAGCCCAATTCAGCCCTGCCCCAATGTCAACCTTCAATGCGACATCAAGTGCATAGGCTGACTCCATCTCTTGCCTAACCAGTGCTTTGACCTCGTCAAGCTCGCCCTCCGGCACTTCAAACAGGAGTTCGTCGTGTATCTGCAGGAGCATTTTTGTCTTAAACTTGCCTAAGGCGGCGTGGACTTTGAGCATCGAGAGTTTGATTATATCTGCCGCCGTCCCTTGAATTGGCGTGTTGATGGCTAGGCGCTCGGCCTGCTGCCGGATGTTCTTATTAGTGCTTTTGAGGCCGTCTATCTGGCGGCGCCGCCCCATAATTGTCTCAGCGTAGCCTCGCTCCATTGTTTCTCTTATTGTCGTTTCAATGTAGTGGTTTACGCCGTCGTGACTAGCAAAGAATCTCTCAATGTACTGTTTTGTCTGAGACTGTGGTATTTTCAGCTGCCCCGCAAGGCCAAATGCCGACATTCCGTATATTATTCCAAAGTTTATCACCTTTGCCTGTCGCCTCATATCGCTGGTCACAACGCCATCAGCCCCCGCTAATACCTCTCGCGCAGTCTCTGTGTGAATATCCGCCCCTTGTTTAAACGCCTCTATAAAGCGCGCATCACCGCTTAAATGCGCCAGCACGCGCAGCTCAATCTGCGAATAATCCGCCGAGACCAGATAATGCCCCTCGCGCGCTATAAATGTACGTCTAAATGCCTCGCCCAGTGCCCCGCGCACGGGGATGTTCTGGAGGTTCGGGTTGCTGCTTGAGAGCCTTCCTGTTGATGTCCCGGCCTGATTGAATGTCGTATGAAGCCGCCCTGTTTCTGGTTTAACATACGTGGGCAGGGCATCGGCGTATGTGTTTTTCAGTTTGGCAAGCGTTCTGTACTGTAATATCTCAGCCGGAAGCGGGTGATGGTCTGCCATAGCCTCAAGTACGCCGACATCTGTCGAAAACCCCGTCTTGGTCTTCCTGCCTGAGGCAAGCCTGAGTTTGTCAAATAATATCTCAGACAGCTGCTTTGGCGAATTAATATTAAACTCCTCACCGGCCAGAAAATAAATGCGCTTCTCAAGCGATGTGATTTGTGCACCCAGGTCGTCAGAGAGTGATTTTAAGCTGCCTGTGTCAATCCTGATACCGCTTTCTTCCATCTCCGCTAAGATATAAATCAACGGGGCTTCAAGCTTATCATACAACTGGGCAAGTGGAGTGCCCACCATTTCTTTTGACAGCACGCCCTGCAGCCTCAGCGCTGTGACGGCCTCCTGCACCGGCGGCGCTGAATATAAGTCCTGCGTCTTGGCCTCTCCCTTGATTTTGTACGACAGATACTCAAGAACAAGTGCCTTAAGGCTATAGTCCTGACGATTTGGATTAATCAGATTGGCGGCCACCATTGTATCAAAGAGTTTGCCGCTGATGCCCAGTGAATGCCTGGTCAGCACATGAATATCATGTTTTAAATTGTGCCCGATTTTTGTGATTGTCGTATCAGATAGTATTTCAGCGGCAAGCTGCGGCGGTCTTATATTGTAACCTAATGCCGCGTCAACTGACAGGCAAAGAGATATATTATCGCTGAGTTGTGCGGCCTTAATCGCCACTGACGCTGGCATTTGCCTGTTTATTGCCTCATAAACGCTCTGAGTCGTTAAGAGTTCCGCCGACTCAAACGGTGCGTCCTCATCGTTGTCGGGGATATATTTTAATAATGATGTGAAGTCGTATTTAATAAACAGTGCTTTGAGCTGGTCGTAGCGCGGCTCCCTCATCATCAAACTCGCTAGCGGCACGTCAAGCGGCACGTCTGTGCTGAGTGCTGATAGCTCACGGCTTAGACGTATGTCTGCGACATTGTCTTGTATCATCTTTCTCAGGCGGGCATTTACAATTCTTTCACTATTTGCGATTAGTTCCTCAACCGTGTCGAAGTCTTTTAAAAGATCAGCGGCGGTCTTGTCCCCAATGCCTCTGACCCCTGGGATATTGTCAATCTGGTCTCCTGTGAGCGCCATCAGATCCGGTACCTTCGACGGCGGGACGCGCAGTCGGTTTAGTACATAATCCG
Source organism: Nitrospirota bacterium (assembly GCA_015233265.1). Lineage (GTDB taxonomy): Bacteria > Nitrospirota > Thermodesulfovibrionia > Thermodesulfovibrionales > Magnetobacteriaceae > Magnetominusculus. The sequence continues at coordinate 9,399 of JADFXZ010000053.1, read as the reverse complement.
TATCGTGAACCACATTTTTCACAGGGTCATAGATCTTAATATGCGTATCGACGGCCTGAAGCAGGTCCTTATCTCCGGTGACGATATATACCGTGTTCGTGGCTGAGGCATAGCGCCTTGCAAGCACTGCCATTATATCATCTGACTCATAACCAGGCAGAGCAACAGCTGCAACGTTCATCGCCGCAAGCACCGCCTTAATCGGCTCTATCTGCACGATGAAATCCTCCGCTGGTGCGGCGCGGTTGGCCTTATATTCGGTGTAGAGCTTGTGCCTGTGCGTTGGCTCAGGGCTGTCCAGTACGACGGCGAGGGCATCGGGTGCCCTGTCTTTGATGAGTTTATACATCATGGTGGTAAAGCCGTAGATTGCGTTTGTGGGAAACCCCTCGGAGTTCTTCAGCTCCGCAATGGCGTGGAATGCCCTGTAAATATAGGCAGTGCCGTCAATTAGATACGTGCTGGTGTGTGATTCCATCGGGGCGGGGCTAACACGTACTGCATGAGCTTTTGTGGCAGCCGCCGCAGCTGCTACCGCCGCCGCTGTGGACGTGCTTGTCTGTTCCCGATGTGCCAAAGACGGACATCTTCTTTTTTACGTCCTTCGAGCCGCACTTCTCACACTCTACAACAGTCTTTGAACTTACAATCATTTCAAAATCACAGTGGCACTTATTACAGTTATATTCAAAAATCGGCATAATCAGTCCTCCTCAAGTTGTTAAACTAGTTTCATTGCCCGCCTTATCTGTGCCATTGTCTTTTCAGCCTCAGCCGCCGCGCGCTTATTTCCCTCGTTTAGAATATCATCAAGCGTGGATGGGGAATTAATTAGTTCCTGCCGCTTACTCCACAGAGGCTCAAGGTCTCTACATATATTCTTAATGAGGATTTTCTTACAGTCTATGCAGCCTATCTCAGCGGCCTTACAGGCCGCAGCAACGTGCGCTATCTCATCAGGTGAAGAGAATATCTTATGAAGCGTATAGACGGGCGATAGCTCCGGGTCGCCCTTGTCAGTCTTTCGCTTTCTTGCTGGGTCGGTCATCATAGTCTTTATCTTCTTTTCGATTATCTCAGGCGTGTCGCTTAGATATACGGCATTGTCATAGCTCTTTGACATCTTCCTGCCGTCTACGCCGGGGACTTTTGGCGATTCGGTCAGAAGCGGCTCAGGCTCTATCAGTATGCCCTTGCCGTAGAGAAACTCAAAGCGCCTGGCTATCTCACGCGTCAACTCAAGGTGAGGGATTTGATCTACCCCCACCGGGACGTGGCGTGCCCTGTAGATTAATATATCGGCAGCTTGAAGCACCGGGTAGCCCAGAAAGCCGTATGTATTTAAATCCTTGTCTTTTATTTCCGTCTGTTTTTCTTTATATGTAGGCACGCGCTCAAGCCATCCAAGCGGGGTTATCATGCTTAGTAACAGATGTAATTCGGCGTGCTGCTTTACCTCAGATTGTAAGAATATCGTGCATTTATTGGGGTCAAGCCCTGCGGCAATGAAATTGATGAGCATATCGCGCTTGTAATCGGCAATCGGTGAGGGGTTGGCGTAATTGCTCGTCAGCGCGTGCCAATCTACCACGCAGTAAAAGCATTCATATATGTCCTGAAGGCGCACCCAGTTTTTCAGCGCACCGGCATAGTTGCCAAGATGCAGGTAGCCGCTTGGCTGCATCCCGCTTAACACACGTTCTTTCATAAAG
>JADFXZ010000053.1:510-7611 GCA_015233265.1 Nitrospirota bacterium | reverse complement strand
TAAAGTCTTTATCGGATAAATGATTACCCTTGCAAGCCCAGACATCCACAATATGATGACGATGAAAAGCCCATACGGCTCAAGCCTGCTGTAGAAGTATGCCTGTTTAGGAGGCAGCAGGCTGATTGCGATTCTGCCGCCGTCTAAAGGCGGTATAGGTATTAGATTAAACGCCGCAAGAAAGATATTGAAATAAAACCCGTACTGGAGCATCTGCATCACCGGCGGGATTATCTTAGACAAAAGAAAATCGGAGTCATCCCCAAAATGTGGCAGCGTCTTATAAAGTATACGAAACACAATCATGGACACAATTGCCAGAGCGATGTTCATCACCGGACCGGCGGCTGAGACAACAGCGGAGTCCCGCCGTGGGTTTGATAAATTTCGATAATCCACAGGGACGGGCTTAGCCCCGCCAAATATAAAAGTCCCATTAGAGACGACAAACAGCACTATGGGCATGATTACTGTGTTGACCGGGTCAATGTGAGCCAGAGGATTAAACGAGAGCCTGCCCATCGAGCGGGCAGTCGGGTCGCCAAGCTTGTCGGCGACCCATCCATGCGCCACTTCATGAAACGTTATCGCAACCAGAATCGGAATTGCCGCAACGGTCAAATTCCTCAGTATGCTGATTATGTCCAATTGTTATATTTCACTTAAAATCTTATCTATAATCGTCCGGGCAGCCACTATTGGATCAATTATGACGCTGTCCATGTCCTTTGCCTCACGCTTGTTCGACAGAAACGTGATTCTATCTTGCATTCTCTCTCTGAGATAAGACAGGTAGCGCTTGTCTCTGGAGGGTTTGTACTTTTTGTCGAAGTCCGCACCGAAGAGTTCCTTGCCATTTTTGGGAATTAAAAGCCCCTGGAATGCCTTCCACTCCCGCCATTCGATAGTGCCGCGTATCAGTTCGGTCATTATCTTTAAGGACAGTGTCTTGGGAATATCTATTTGATCATCCGCCGTGCCAAAGGCGTGAGTGTTCATAATGTAGCACTCCGTGCCGGACTGAAAGAGCTTATTAAACTGCTGGCAGTCCCACATCAGAGGATGCACGCGGAAGGGATTGGCAAACGGCTCGATGACTAATCTGCCAAGTTCTTTGGGGTCAACGTTTTCCACACCCTTTGCCCTCATCGTACTGAGTGAGGCACCCATTGCCACCTTGAGCCACGGGTTTTTAATCTTACTGATTGGAGGAAGTGACGGGTCTTTTTGCAGCCAGACCACCTTCCCAGGCTTTTCGCAGTAATCGGTATGGTTAAACATGTCGCGCGTCTTGATACAGCGGCCATTTCTATTTCTTATGTCCTGACAGATGAGCTTTACCTGTCCATCGGGAAGCTTCGTTACCGCAACGTTTTGAGCCGTATAGAAATATTTAATAATCGGGTCTTCGTAAGCAACGGCGTCCGTCTTGTCAAACAGGCTTGGCTCAATCGGGACTGAGAAGTTGTTGTTTAAATCGATGAGAAAGGCGTCGTCGTGAATGACGGTAACGTGCTCGTCCGCGCTTAATGTGCCTTCGTGGTCGGGGCTGTTGGTAATAGAGGATTTGCCGCTTCCCGAGAGGCCAAAGACAGCAACCGGCAGGTTATTGCCAACCTTTTTGATGCCGCCGTGACAGGCGACCATGTTCTGCCTGACGCCAATTGCCCATGCAAGGGTTAGTGTGCCCTTTTTGCGCTCTCCAAAGTAACGCAGGCCCAGTATTGCTATACAGTTTTGCATCTCATCAACTATAATCAGGCCGTCGGGGAAATCCGGATGCGACCAGTCCGAATCAGCCAAGACCATAATGTCCAGCTCATCAAGCTGCCGCGACTTTGCATATGTGTCAGTCCATGGTGACATCCACGGGGCAAAGTTAAATGCCCAGTCAAGCATGTTCTTTGCGTCGGTGCGTGGGCTTACAAGCTGTGCCCTCAGCATGAAATCCGGATGGACGCCGACGATACCTTCCATGAGGAAGGTCTCTTTTTTATTGAAGTGATAGACGGCCTCGCGCAGGATTGTCATGTACTTATCCTTCTCAGCGCCCATCTGTCTTACAAGGCGTCTGGCCTTTGCCGTCCTTCCCACGATTGAGCCGTCGTTTGAGACAAGCACCTTGGCGTCAGCGGGAAGGCCGTAGGCCTCCGGCTTATACATCGGCTCAGTAGTAACAATCACTTCCGGCTGCCTGATTGAATACTCGTAGAGTTCCCTCATGTCGGTCTTTTTTACGGAGTTGGCATACATCGCGCTCTCGATAATTGCCCGCCACTGTGAGCCGGGTACATTGTGTACACTTGCCATAGTTATTACTCCCGTTTATTTAGATTTTAGACAAATCAACGTTGGCTAATAAACACCCATCATATATTCTCAGCCATCTCCCATATGCCGCATGGGCACACACCGGCGCAAAACCCACAGCCTATACACAGTGCCGCATCTACCACGTATTCATAGCCTACGTCATCGGCGATCTCCCTACGGCTTATCGCCCCGTAGGCACAGACGGACTCGCACATGTGGCAGTCCCGGCACACGGCACAGGACATACACCTATGGGCCTCCTTCTGAGGAGTGAAAGACTCATCTTTGCACTGTTCATAGTAGGCGTCTTTGACCTTTGCGTAACCAATTTGCATTCTTGGTGCCGGCCTGTTGTAAGAGCGGCCGCTCAACAGGGCGTGAGCCGCATCCGCAGCCTTTTTGCCGTGCCCTATGGCGTGTGTCACAAGCCCAAGCGCTGTGGCATCCCCAATAGCAAATACCTTAGGGTCTGAGGTATGCCCTGCCTCGTCGGCCTTTATCCAGCCGTTTTTGTCCGTATGCACAGACTGCGGCAGAAAGTCGGTGATTGGCGTATCCCCGATGGATACAATTACCTCGTCGGCATCCAATGAGCTGCCATATGGAAATGTTGTGTCTGATTTAAAGTGTATCTTCCTCTCAGTCTTTACGAATTTCTCGGTAAACCTTGGCCAGACGACCCTAGTGCCAAGCGACTTGGCAATCTCAAGCTCCTTGCCGGAGGCCGCCGGGTCCTGAACGTCGATAGCCGTTACAGTCTCAGCGCCACAGTGGAATGCCTCTGTAGCCGCGTCCATCCCTACATTGCCAGCGCCTATTATTACGATGTGCTTACGTTTAAAGTCCGGCCTCTTACCCATATTGACGCCGCGCAGAAAATCGTAGGCGTTGAGCGTGTCCTCGTAGCCGTGAAATGGAAATACCCGTGGTTTATGCGCCCCGCAGGCGACAATTACCGCGTCATTATCTGCATGTATCTCAGCAAATTTAGCCGCGTCCACCTTAGTTTTTAAATGCACGGCAACGCCGATTGATTTGAATCTCTCAAGTTCGGCAGTGAGAATCTCCTGTGGCAGCCTCTGCCTCGGGATACATAGCTCAAGTTTGCCGCCAAGCTTGTCCTCAGCCTCGTAGACAGTGACCTCATGGCCCTTTAGGGCAAGCTGCCACGCGGCTGAAAGACCGCCCGGGCCGCCACCTATTATGGCAGCCTTCTTGCCGGTCTTTGGGGCAGGCTTAGGGGCTTCTATTTTCAGGCTTACCGCGCCCAGACCTCTGATGTCTAACGGCCTGTCCACATGTGAACGAGTGCAGGCGGTCATGCAGAGATTCGGGCAGACCTCGCCGCACACAGTAGCAGGCAGCGGCGAATACTGCAGGATAAGCCCAATGGCCTCCTCATCCTTCCCTGCACGAATCAGCGAAGCGCGCCGCTGAGTGGGTATGTCACTGGGGCAGCTGGCCTGACACGGCGGGGCGTACTGGCTGTTTCTCCACTCCGGTCTGAATCTCCTGTCTTGCCCGGTAGTTATATATGGAAGCGGAGTCAGGGGATGCGTTACGTACTCGGCAAATATGCCGCCCTTGCCAACCCCATGATTACCGCCGTCAGTCTTTTCCCATAGTTCTTTTCGAAAATCGGCCATTGTTTTTTTAACGGGACTGCGTTTTGCCCGCTCTTGGGCCGAATACGGCAGGAGTTTCTTCCACGACGATTGATTCGATGACAGCTCATTATAATACTTTTCCCTGTCGATGGCCTTTAGATACGGTCTTAAATTTTCCTTTAACCACTGCCAGTCCTGGTCTGACAGCTCAAGCAGCTTAACATCGCCCTGACTGTATGACGAGTCGATCATACCCCTGAAATATACCACGCCGCCAACCATGCCAACACACGGCCTATAGCCCAGGATGTTTTCGGGATTGCGTGGATTAACGCCGCAGACAACCGCTATGCCCCCGGCCTTGAATTCGGCAAACGTGTCGCCAACGTCTCTGAAATACCACGACTCCGGCGGATTGAACTTTGGATTATGTTTGGTCATCGTGTCACAGCGCGCGCCGCCGCCGCCCTGGACGTAGAGCTTGCCCTGGGCCGCCGCATTGTGTGCGCCGTTTGTAACGTCGCCAAGCACGGTGATATTTGCACCGCAGTTAAGCCAGCCCACATCGTCTGAGGAGCTGCCTTTGAGTAATATCTCTGTGCCGAACATGCCCATGCTGCCAAGACGCTGCCCCGCCTGTCCTTCCACGACAAGCGACACTCCGGCGTCTCCTTTCTTGCGCGGCCATATGCGCCCGCCTATGCCGTGCTGACCATCGGCCAGCACTACTAACTGCTCAGCCCCGGACTTTACGGCCCTTTGTATCTCTTCCTCCAGCAGCCGTGAAGGGATGCGATTGCCGTCTATGTTTCCTTTTATAGTTGTCATATTATTTTTCCCTGCCTCTCTTTCTGGCTTGCCTTAGCATACATAGCTGATATCCAATCTATCTGCGATTGCCTTGTCGTCAGCGCTTATGGCGTCGGACATCCCTATGGGAAGCTCAGTACTCCTTCCCAGCGGGGCAAATATCTTCTTTAACTCTGTATCGAGTGCCTTATAGACCTCTACAACACGCATTGCCACCTTATCGGCATCGAGTCGGCGGTAGAGTTTGGGGTCTTGTGTTGTGATGCCGCGCGGGCAGCGCCCAATGTTGCAGACATTGCAGCGGTTGTTCTCATCGCCGAGACACCCGGCCGCGGCCTGCATCATGTATTTTCCTACCGACACGGCTGATGCCCCAAGCATTATCAGGGCTGCCGCATTAGCTGCTATATTGCCTTTTTTGCCCACACCGCCTGCCGCTATCAAGGGGAGTTCGTTTTGTTTGCCTTGTGCTACCAAATCAAGATAGCAGTCTCTGAGATTAGAGGCAATCGGATGCCCCATCTTATCCATAGATACGTTATATGCAGCTCCCGTTCCGCCGTCCTCGCCGTCAATTGACAGCGCTGCGGCAAACGGGTTTCTGACGAGATTATTCAACACAGCCTTTGCCGTGCGCGTCCCCGAAATCTTAGGATACACAGGCACTCTGAAGCCCCAGGCCATGTACATCGATTGAATCATCTTGGCAACAGCCTCCTCAATCGAATACTTGGTCTGGTGTGTTGGGGGGGATGGTAAATCCACGCCCTGCGGGACGCCGCGTATCTCTGATATTAGTTTAAGCACCTTATGGGCCATGAGCAGGCCGCCGTCGCCGGGCTTTGCCCCTTGACCGTATTTTATCTCTATCGCGCACGGGTCTTCGACCATGTGCGGAAGCGCCCTGATTATCTCGTCCCAGCCAAAGTACCCTGAGGCAATCTGTGGGATGAAGTATTTTACGAAGCGTGACTTCAGAAGCCTAAGCGGCATCCCGCCCTCACCGGAGCACATCACAACGGGCATCCCCTCGACTTCATTTAAATACGTAATGCCCATCGCAAGCCCCTCCCACATCGTGGGTGACAGCGCCCCTACGGACATGCTTCCTATCATTACTGGATATATCTCTCTTACTGGCGGGATGAACTTACCAACAGTGCCGTCAAGCTCCCCGCTGCCATTTACGAATTTAACGGGCAGCTCCTCAGCCGGCAGTATCCTGCCCAGATACGTGCGAATGCGAAACTCGTGCCGGCCAGCGTCAAGGGCCGGGTCTGTGAGCATGGAGATTCGTGTAAACTTGAGCCTGTCAAGCGTTGAGACAAGCGGGTCGTTTCTCCTGCCGCCTCTGGTGTAAGCACCGCCCGCGGCATTTTTATGAATAAGGAATTTATTGTTTGGATTGAACTCCGGCTCTATGGCCTCATTGGGGCAGACCAGCGTACAGGTGGCACAGCCCGTGCAGTAGTTGGCGATATTTGTAGATTGTTTAATCACCGAGACGACCTGTCTTTGCACCTGTGGCATTGGTGTTGCCCCGGAGGAACTCACTACCCTCTTTGCTATCACCGTGGGTGTAATGGCAAACATCGGGCACACAGCGGTACACCTGCCGCAGCGCTTGCACCTGTCATCTCTCCACTTTATGACATATGGAAATTCCTTAATGGTCAGTTCATGGTTGTTGTCCAACCGTGCAGCTGGTTCCATACCTTTACCTCCTGTGCTCCGGGTGAGACGATAACCATATCGTACCTCATCGGGAATATATCCTTATCTGCGTCTCTGTCCATGACTGCCCTGTTAAGGCCGCACTCCTCTGAGACGAGAGAAATTTTACCGTTGACACCGCCAACAACCCCCGGTCTGAGTTTCTTTGAGTCCTGAACCATAAAGCACGTCCCGTCGGGCGTAAACCCGATGACGCAGTTGGGGCCGTCTATGCAGAGCGGTCTCAGGGATTTCTTTATTAGTCCTACGAAGGCCTTATCCGGGCGTTTTTCTATCTCTGTGGGCTTAAGCGGCGTTATAACATCCTTATAATAATGAAGCGGATAGTGCAGACCCCTGGCTGTGTAGTGCAGGATGTGCGTGAAGACCTCGCTGTCGCTGTTATATCCTATGTAGCCGGGGAACCCACGGCTAGCCAGAAATTCCCTGATAGGGACAAAGGCGGTGTTCTCACCGTTTGTCATCGATCCGTAGCCCTGGATAAAAAACGGGTGGCAGGCGTAGAGATTAATCGCGTAGTTGGTGTTTTGCCTGCCTTGGGCAAATATTATCTTTGCCTTGAGCTGTGAGTCGTCAAGACCGAAAAACTCACAAAGCTCAAGCGGGTCGCCCACTTCTTTGAGCGTAACAAAATCCG
>JADFXZ010000053.1:0-409 GCA_015233265.1 Nitrospirota bacterium | reverse complement strand
GATAGTCGTAAACGCGCGCAAAATAATTATCGCGGGCGGTTACTCCACTAACAGGTTTAATCTTTGGCGTCCATGTGTGAACGAGTTTAAAGCCCTTGTTGTTCATATACTCGTCCAGTTTGGCAAGCCCGTCGTCAGAGCATATGCCGGAGAGCACCGGTTTATCCTTCAGAGACTCGAACTCACCGCCGAGGTCTTTAAGGATAAGGCCCATGCCGGAGCCGTCATGGCCTTCTTTCATTGTCTCAAGTGTGAGGATATTCTCAACAGGCGAGAAATATTCCTTTGCGGTTATAGCACTTAAACGGCACATTTAATCAACCCCTTTTAAAGAACATCTGTATTTTTAGTGCATTATCTGCCATAATCATAAATTCTCGACTGTTTTTGCCGCGTTTTTGAATATAAC
>JADFXZ010000148.1 GCA_015233265.1 Nitrospirota bacterium | reverse complement strand
ATACGAAAAGATAGAGGATAAAATATCAAAACTGGGCGGCGATATCAGACGCGTGAAGCCTGAAAAGGCATAGCGCAGGTGCGGCGCAATGCACGAGATTAAAGTCAGAAATAAAAAATGAGTTGAATTTAAATGTGTCTGAGATTAGGGGTTTTGTTAATTGCAACGTCACTGCTGTCATAGTATCTTAATTGTGAATCGGATTTGTCCAATTCACGCTGAACCAAGACAAGTTTGCAGGTTTCTCGAAGACCATACAGACGGTAGATTATGGATTTATAAGGAAATGGAAACAAGATGCTCGTAATTTCTGTCTGACTTTCGACACGGCTCCCGATTGATAAAGTCTTAGATTAACCTGCCGCGCACTTGTACAAGTGCCAGCACAGATAATCATCGCTTGCAGATAACGCGCCGAAACGCTATAATAATGCCCACATATGACAACTCACAATATACTGTCTGTCAGCGAAGACGCACAGCTTGTCAGCCTGCTGTCCCGGCTCGAGCGCTGCCATATATTAAAGGCCAGCACAGCCGCGCAACTCAACACGATTCTGGCAGAGGAGGCAATAGATATTATATTGCTTGACCTTCAGAGCCCCCAAATTAACGCCCTTGAGCTGGCAGCTCTATTGGTGTCGAAAACACCAGCAATACCGGTAGTGTTCCTTACCGACTCTTTCAAGCTGTATGATTTTTTACACGCAGGCTACAAAACCGGGGCTATTGACCACCTTACCAAGCCAATAGACGAAAACCAATTCCTCAACAGGATAAACCTCTACCTAATGCTGTTTGACAAGGAAAAGATGCTCAGACAACTTAATAATACTCTACAGCTGCGCGTTGAGGAGCAGTTAGAACAACACCGACAGAAGGATTGTATACTATCGCACCAGGCACGCCTTGCATCTATGGGCGAGTTGATAGGACAGATAGCCCACCACTGGAGACAGCCTATAAACACCGTTGGGCTTGTCATTCAAGACATCCTTGACGCCTACGATTTCAAAGAGCTTGACAGACAATACATCAGCGACAGCGTAAATAAGTGTATGGAAATCCTCGAAAAAATGTCCAACACGATAGACGAGTTCAGGCGCTCTTATAAAACAGACGCCCTCAAAGGAAGATTCAGCCTCAAAGACGCCATTGAAAAGGCAGTAGCTTCCATCGAACCAATACTCTCAGACAATTGCATAGCAATCATGGTTAATGCCGTCAATGCAGAGATTACTGGCTATCCCGTGGAGTTTGGGCGAGTCATCGTGAGCCTTCTTAGCAATGCCAAAGACGCGCTCATAGAAAAAGGCATAAGAAATCCCGTTATCAAAATCGAGGCATCTGTAGCGGATGGTCAGGCCGCCATTGTGGTGGCTGATAACGCTGGCGGAGTGCCGCGTGAGATTGAGGGACGAATATTTGACCCCTATTTCACCACAAAAGAAGACGGCAGGGTCACCGGGCTTGGGCTTTATACCTCGAAACATCTTATCGAGAGATGCATGGGTGGTGCACTGTCATTTAAAAACGCTGACGGCGGTGCTGTGTTTACAATAACCGTGCCAATTGGGCGGCAGGTATAATGGCGCTCGAATAGAACGCCCTTTATCTCTTTTCGATTTCATATTCTTTTATTTTGTTGATAAGCGTTTTATAGTCCACCCTAAGGAGTTCCGATGCCTTTTTCTTGTTGCCTCCAGTTCTATCAAGTGCATTTCTTATTGTCCTGATCTCGACTTCCCTGACCGTGCGACTGGTAATCTCCTTTAGAGACAGACCCAAATCACTCTCCACCTCATCGGTCTCAAGCGGCGAGATTATATCAATGTGTTCATCTTGTATCAAATCAGACTCACAAAACAAGACTGCCCGCCTGGCGACATTTTTTAATTCCCTCACATTGCCGGGCCACGAATGTTTTGAGAGGATTTTGAAAATCGAGTCTGAATACTTCAGCTTAGGGCGTCCAAGCTCAATGCACGCACCATCGACAAATAGCTTGAACAAAAGAGGTATATCATCGAGCCTCTCCCTCAGCGGCGGTATGTTGATAAAGACCTCCCCAAGACGGTAGAACAGGTCTTGTCGAATTCTCCTGTCTTTCAGGGACTTTCTAATATCGTTGTTAGTTGCTGCAATTATTCGCACGTTGATGCGCACCGGGTCGGAGGAGCCGACGCAGTAGAATTTTTTCTCTTCGATGACGCTTAGAATCTTCCCCTGTATCCAGAAGGACATGTTCTGCAGGTCGTCGATGAAGATAGTTCCCTCGTGGGCGGTCTCGAAAAATCCCGTTTTCTTTTTGTGTGCACCGGTAAAAGAGCCTTTCATATGGCCGAATAGTTCAGTTTCTATCAAAGATTCCGGGATTGCGTTCATATCGACAGGGACGAATTTATTTGGCGACCTTTTACTCAGTGAATGAATGATGCGGGCAAGCATTGTCTTGCCGGTGCCGGTTTCGCCTTGAATGACAACTGTACATTCAGTCTTAGCAATCTGGCTGATCTTTTCGATTACTTTGAGCATATCCTTGTTTTCAGTAATTAATTGTCTGACGTACACCTCAGGTTTTTCGATTACCGCGATATTTTTAGTCAATGGAAAGCACGGGTAGGTGTTTTGGTTATTGTATCCCCTCTGCTTTTCGGCTGTTGCAAGGCCATCTTCTTCAGTATGGGAAGACGGCTGCACATATGCGGTATCTGTGTTGAACTTACTATGCATGTCATTGATTTCCTTATCTAAATAATAAATTGCTCTAATAGTAATTTTCATAAAATCATCTCCTTATATAAATCCAGCGCCGATATTTCATTTATCACGGCAACTTTCACAGCCTACAGTATGAATTTCTATTATAATTTATTTTTACTCAAAATTAATAATAAAAAATGCGGCAATCACAGGACACCGCTTGTGTGGATTATAGATATTGGGCGCTTGACAACCTTTGGGCAATAAAGGTATAGTTAGATATGCAGACAGCTGGTCGCGTTTGCCTGTAATCTTTCTTTTACGTATGAGGAAATGGCTTGGAAACTCTGGACAAATCAGAAAAATACGATCTGTCGTTTTTTGACATAACAGGAAATTGCAATCTAAGGTGCCCGTTTTGTATAAATGACTGGTCTGCGATAAACGGCAGTACGCCGGTAAGTGAGCGGACGTTCGAGAAAATATTAACACTCCTGCCGCTTTTAAATAGTTTCTACCTGTCATGTTATTTCGAGCCGACCATTCATCCCGATTTCGAGTCAATCCTCAAAATGATACCCGATGAGCACAGAAGCAAGGTCTTATTTACGACGAATCTATCGAAACCCCTCTCAGACGGCGTAATAGAGCAACTCAGCAAGAGCAGCTTTAACTATATTAACGTATCGCTGGATTCTTTGAACCCCGCGGTATTTGAAAAGATGCGCAGAGGTGCCAGATTCGACGTGTTTTATGATAACCTCAGGCGTCTGACCGATGCCTTCTCAGGTAGTCCCAGTGCCCCTCCTCTTAGATACATTACTATTTTGAACAAGCATAACATTGATGAAATCCCCGGGTTGATAGAAAACTGTGCGAATAACTATCTGTCTACGATGAATGAACTAAGAACATTTGTGGCTATGCCGCACATTGATAAGGGCTGGATTGCGGATAATGATATAACGCATGGCAGGCGCGATAAACTCTGGAGTACATTGTCAGAAATGCCTCATAAGTGGATGTATGTAGACTATGATAATAAGACCGAATATGACAGATTTTTCGATTCGCTGGATGGGTTAAGAAAAAAGCAGGTCTATTTCGTCCCACCGTTTATAGGACTAAGGATTACTTCCGCTGGCATAGTTCAACTCAGCCACATATGTATTGAGCCAAAGTTCGATATAAACAAGATGGATGACCCATATAGTGTGTTCAAAGAGATTCTCTCCCTGCACAGCCTCGATATGGACAGGGCCAGGGAGATTAAATCCCTTCACAATGAAAAACAGGGTATCATAAAAGAAAAAGACACCATAATTGCGGATAAAGATACGGCAATTGCTGACAGAGATACGGCAATTGCTGACAGAGACACGGCAATTTGTAATTTGACAAACGACAAAGACACCCTTACCATGGAAAAACACGCATTGATCTCCGAAAAGGACAACCTCACAGATTGATTGGGCGCGCCCCTATGGCACAGCCCCCTGGAAGTGAGACCTTAGCACATCCAAAACGCGCTACCATCGGCCCAAGTGTCAGCACAGAGGCCCTCATGGTCTTCACTAACTCATACGGGGCCTCCTTGTTGACCAGAGTGTCTGTGTTTATCCTCAGACAGCTTCCATCGACACTGATTACCGCTCCCATGTTTGCCAGCACCTCGGACATTGTCTTGATGTCTTTGAGGTTTGGAATGTTGCCGAGGACAGTCTGTCCTTTGCAAAGTATCGTTGAAGCCATCAGCGGCAGGGCCGCGTTCTTTGCACCGCTTATCTCAACCGCCCCGGAGAGCTTCCTGCCTCCCGTGATTAGTAATCTATCCATTTTCCACCAACTGTTTCAGAGTTAATGTCATAAGTTTATCGTCATAATAAACCTTTACAATTTCAGTTCGCTGCCGCACGGGGCCAAGATCAACATCTGTCATCTTCAGCCGCTTTGCCGCCAATACAGCGTTTGCCGCTACCTCGGGGTCTCTATGCAGCAACCCCTCTTTTACTATTACACCTATATAGTCGCTGATATACTGCGGGTGAGCCTCGCCTATCCGCCCAAGCGCATAGAGCACTCCGGCCAGAAATATATTATCCTCAGTCTCTGAGTGCGAATAACCTATGATAATTGGTACTATGTCTTCAAACGGTTTGGGATTTTCTCTGATAGCCTCACCCATGATCTCGGGGACTGTCCACGGGATTGTGCCGGATTCGTCGGTGGCATTCCAGATGAGGCGCTGTATCTGGCCCCTTGCCTCAACCAGCTCATCGATTGCCATTTGCCCGATTGCCTTGCCAGCCAGGTGTATAGCCCGCCATGCAATCTCCGAGGTCTTGTCATAGGATATTGCCAACAAGGCGCTGAGGTATCTTTTGTCCTTTTTTATATCCAAGATTATCTCATCGTAGGCCATCGAGATTAACCTATCCTTTGTCTGCTTTTTAACCTGCCTCAGGTTGAATTCGCACTTATTGAGCTTCTTTAAAAAATCTTCTACCATATCCCCCTCACCGGCTGTTTTTATAATCGGCTGCCACCCTGACAAGCCCCTGCGCCCATTGCGTGCAACCCAGAGCGTGTACATGCGTATATGTGGCAAACACTCGTTTATACGATAGACCGTCCCTGCCGTCTACTATTCCCTTGCCGCGCTTCATCTTAAAACTGAACTTCAGTCTCTCCATGTCGATATTTACCGCCTTCGAGTAGTGAAACTCATGCCCGCGTAGTATAACATTTTTTTTGTAATAAGGGTTTTCCTCCACCGTCTCGACAATAGTATAACCGTGTGCCTGAGGTTTTTCGTTCATAACGAAGTCTATCGGGAATATGCCCGACATCGCGTAATGCCGCCCGTTGTAGACAATACTGCGGCCCAGGTACATCAGGCCGCCACACTCGGCATATACCGGCAGGCCCCTCTGGACTGAGTCTCTTAATTTTCCCAAAAAAATATTATTTTCAGACAGGGTCAATGCGTG
>JADFXZ010000052.1 GCA_015233265.1 Nitrospirota bacterium | reverse complement strand
CGGCGGATGAGCTGATGGTTCTGGCTGAGCGTTTTAACACAATGACATTGACTATAGCCATAATTTGACGATGGTATATTGATTTTACTCGTATAGATATGTCACTATTGAGTCGCGCGTCTAGGGTGCGTGCAACAGATGAGGTGGCGTGTTATAGATAAGTTCCAAATCGACGGAGATAGTCTACGAGATGATAGATGGCTTTGGTACTGGCAGGCGTAAGAGTCTTAAAAGCTATGTAAATAACAGAAGATTCACAGTATTGATGTTTGTAGTTGCTGTAATATTGTTGATATTTACAGCCCTCTCGACTAAAAACGATGAGATTGGAAAGCTGCACAAATACGCATCGGGGCAATTAACCACATATCACAAAAATTTGGTCGACATGCTGAATATTTATGAGACCTTTCCTAAATTGTTGTCTGAACGTCCCACCGTGATAGAGTTTGTTCGGCACCCTGAGAGGACGGGCAATGTAATAAATGACTATTTGCTTAAATTCAATGACTCGGCAGGGGCGGAATCGACCTATGTAATGAATGTCAGCGGTATTGTAATAGCGACGAGCAACTACAAAAAGCCGGGAAATTTAATGGGCAAGGATTTGAATTTCAGGCAATATTTCCGGAGCGCCATACAGGGAACGCCCTTCAGGTTCATAGCCGTGGGTGTTTTTACAAAAACGCCGGGTTATTACGTTTCATATCCCGTAAGGAGCGGTAAGCAAATCATAGGGGTTGTCGTAGTAAAATACGATATACAGGTCTTTACGCTTCATAATGCGCTCAATGATGAGATTTTTATGCTTGCGGACAAAAGCGGCGTGATTTTTCACTCCAGCAACAAGAGATATACTTTTAACAGCTTGTTGCAGCTGCCGCAAGATGTGATAAAAGAGATTCAGGATGTCAGGCAGTATGAGGGCATAACAATATCGCCGCTGCCAATTACAAAGAAATCGGACAAGGATGGATTAAAATTCATTACCATGGCCCAGCCGGACAAATCTACATCAGATATAGAATATCTTGAATTAAGGGCTAACTTGAAGGATGCCCAGTGGATTATGCTCTTACTTGTCAGCACAGATTCTGTAACAAAAAAAATCATCTTTAATTGCCTGTTCGTACTTCTTTCTGTTCTTGCTTTTTTTCTGATTGGAATTTTTCCAATATACAGGATTAAAGACGCGTTAATGGACAGCTATAATGATTTATTGAGGCAGAAGGGAGAAACACAGCTACATATTCAGGAACAAGAGATAATTAATTCTATCCTTAATATATCGTTGCTGCCTGATTCCCTTGAGCTGTTGCTGCAAAAGATATTAGAGCTTATATTGCAAAACCCGTGGATTTCCCTGCAATCGAAAGGCTGTATATTCATGGCCGATGAGCAATCCCGCCAACTGAGGATTGTGGCCTCGCATAATTTCCTTCCTCAGCAACTGTCGATGTGCAGCCCACTGCCATTCGGTAAATGTCTGTGCGGGTTGGCCGCCTCTTCGAAAGAGATAGTGTTCTGCCCTGACAGCGGTGAGGATGACAAACATACACTCCGGTATGAAAATATGGCAGCCCACGGTCATTACTGTGTGCCAATTGTCTTAGGGGACAGATTACTTGGGGTATTCAATGTTTATTTAAATGAAGGACATCAACGCAAAAAAGAAGACGACATCTTTTTAAAAAGCATTGCCCGAACGATTGCCGGCGTAATACTGCGCAAGGAGTCCGAGGAAAAGACTAAAAAAGGTTATTTAATCCAGGATAGTATAAACGCCATACTGCAGTTGTCTATTCAGACATTTTCATTAAACGAGTATTTAGATAAGTTTCTCGAGCTTATCAGCACCGTCCCCTGGCTGCCTGAAAAGTCCGCAGGATGTATCTTTTTGATTGGAAGTAGTTCCGGCGAGCTGGAGATGGCGGTTCACAGGGGATTCTCTAAGAGATTGTTAGACCTCTGCCGACGTGTTCCAGTGGGCAGCTGCCTATGTGGGCGCTGCGCTGCAACAGGAAGGGTGGTTTTCTCCAGCGGAATTGATGACCGCCATGAGATTACTTATGACGGCATAAGTGAACATGGTCATTACTGTATCCCGATTAAGGTCAATGAGAGGGTAATTGGAGTAATTAATCTGTACGTCGAAGCTGGCTATGTTCAGACACTGCTTGAGGAAGAGTTCCTTGTGAGCGCGGCCAACACGTTATCTGGCATTGTCGAGCGTAAGCGTATGGAAGAGAAGCTGGAGTATATGGCAAATAATGACTCTTTGACCGGTCTTCCCAACAGGGTATTGTTTTTTGACAGGCTCAGCCATGATATAAAAAGTGGCACTCGCTATGAATACATGCTTGGGGTTCTATACGTAGACATAGATAATTTTAAGATAATCAACGACACGATGGGACACGACGTGGGAGATAAGTTAATCAAAGCGATTGCCGACAGATTGACCGTATGTATTCGCGAAAGCGATACCGTCTCAAGGGTCAGCGGCGATGAGTTTACGGTGATACTATCCAATGTGAACACTGTTAACCAGATAGAGACTGTTACAAATAAAATAATAACGCGCATAAAAGAACCATTCGATGTTAATGGACAATCCCTCACAATAACGGCAAGCATAGGTGTAAGCGTCTTCCCTTCGGACGGCCATGGCGCTGGCGAGCTGCTCAGACATGCAGACACTGCCATGTTTCACGCCAAAAAAGGCGGTAAGGATAATTACCTCCTATTTAAACCTGATATGGACGAGGAACTCAACAGGCGCATATCGGTCGAGAAAGAACTACGCCTGGCGCTCGAGCGCGATGAGTTGGTACTGCACTACCAGCCGCAGATAGACATCACTACAGGTAAGATTATAGGGGCAGAGGCGCTGGTGCGTTGGCAGCATCCTGAGAAGGGGCTAATATTCCCCGACAAATTCATAACAATTGCGGAGGATACTGGGCTGATAATACCGCTTGGTGAGCAGGTGCTCTATAAGAGCTGTAAACAGAACGCCCAGTGGCAGAGCAAAGGACTGCCCCCCATACTTATTGCCGTAAATGTATCGACCACGCAGATATCGTGGAACTATGACCTTGCCGATATGGTAATCAGCATATTGAATAAGACTGAGATGCCACCGGAGAATTTAGAGATTGAGATTACTGAGAGTTTTTGTATGCAAAACGTCGACAGCACCATTTCGATGCTTCGTAAATTTAACTCATTGGGCATAAATGTGGCGATAGATGATTTCGGCACTGGCTACTCATCGTTGAGTTACCTGAAACACCTGCCGTTTAAGAAGCTGAAGGTTGACCGTTCTTTCGTAAACGAGATTACAAATGACCAGGATGACTTAACCATTGTTAAGACAATCATAGATATGTCGCACAACCTGAGATTAAAGGTAATTGCAGAGGGGGTTGAGACAAAGGAGCAGCTTGATTTGTTACGCACTCTTGGATGTGACGAGGTCCAGGGATATTTGTTTAGCAAACCGGTTCCACCTGAGAAATTTGCGGTTTTATTAAAAGATGGATTTTTCCCGATGCCGTAAACGCAAAAGGCTATAGATCCTTCGACAGGCTCAGGATGATTAGATTGTTAGTTACAGCCCGGTAGCAACCTAGTATTATTATGAAAAAACTTATCATCATGTCAATTGCGGCAGTGCTTTTAGCCACAGTTTGTTTCCTTGTGGCTGAGCTGTATGTGCCGGTTACTTATAATAAGAATGAGGTAGAGCTTCAGATACCAAAGGGCGCGTCCTTGCGCCGCGCTGTCGATATACTCAGGGATAAGGGCATATTACGGCAGCTTTCGATGGTGTTTTACGCAGGTAAATTAAAGGCAATCGACCGGGACTTAAAGGCCGGATTCTACGCCTTCCACACTGGGTCAACCCCGCTGGATGTCCTTGCCATTCTTACCAAAGGCGACACGCTCAAGGTAAAACTGATGGTTATCCCCGGCGAGACTCTAAAGGATATTGCCGCCAAATTCCCAACTCTCACTGGCTCGGAGACGGCTGAGTTTCTCACGCTTGCCTCCAATAAGGAATTCCTAAACTCGATAGATATTAAGGCTGCCTCAGCCGAGGGTTATCTCTATCCTGAGACTTACATTTTTGAAAAAGGCGTAACCCCCAAAGAGGGCATCACAAAGATGGCCCAGCTGCTGAGGAAGAACTATCCCACAGATTTTAAGGACAGACTCAAGAGGGTTGGTCTTTCTGAGCACGAACTTTTGACACTTGCCTCAATCGTCGAAAAAGAGGCAAAGGCTGACTCAGACCGTCCACTTATTGCGGCAGTCTACCTCAACCGGCTGCGCATTGGAATGCCCCTGCAGGCCGACCCCACTAGCATCTATGGCGTGAAGGATTTTAAGTATGGTGTTTCCAAGTCCGACCTGCAAAACAACACTCCTTATAATACTTACCTGCACACGGGGCTTCCACCCGGGCCAATAGCGTCACCTTCGCTGAAATCCATTACCGCCTCACTTAATCCGGCCAATGTGCCTTATCTATATTTTGTGTCTAAAAAGGACGGGACTCATTTCTTCTCTGAGACCTACACAAGCCATCAGCAGGCCGTTGGGAGATATTCGGGGAGACCATCAGCTGTACATAATGTGAACAATCCTAAAAAAAGGAGATAAACAGATAATGTCTCAGACACGTAAAACAACCCGTAGAATCTACGTAGGCAATGTTGCCATAGGCGGCGATGCCCCAGTCAGCGTTCAATCGATGACGAAAACCCATACCACAGACGTTGAGGCAACCGTAGCGCAGATAACGGCGCTCAAAGAGGCTGGTTGTGAGATAATCCGCATAGCAGTCTTAAACGAGGACGCTGCCCGTGCCCTTGGTCAAATCAAACGAGCTGTCTCAATTGCCATTATCGCCGATATACACTTTGACTGGAGGCTTGCCCTGATGTCAATTGAGGGCGGCGTCGATGGGCTGAGGATAAACCCCGGCAATATCGGGGCACTTTGGAAAGTAAAAGAACTTGTCAGCGCCTGTAAGGACAAGGCTATTCCCATTCGCATAGGCGTAAATGCTGGCTCACTGCAAAAAGATATTTTGACCACATACGGTCATCCCACGCCGGAGGCAATCGTGGAAAGTGCCAGAAGGCATATTGAAATCCTCGAAGAGATGGACTTCAATCTCATCAAGGTCTCTCTGAAGGCGTCAAATGTGCCAGCAACGGTAGAGGCATATAGGTTGTTTTCAAGCCAGTACGACTATCCGCTGCACGTAGGGGTCTCAGAGGCCGGGCCGCCTCCCTCCGGGATTATCAAAAGCGCGGTTGGCCTTGGCATTCTGCTCTATGAAGGCATTGGGGATACGATGAGGGTCTCCCTGACAGCTGAGCCACAGGAGGAGGTGGCAACAGCCTATTCGATATTAAGGTCAATCGGCCTGAGGTCACAGGGCATGGATATTGTATCATGCCCGACATGCGGGCGCACGCGAATTGACCTTATTAATCTCGTAAAAGAGGCGCAAGTGCGGCTCAGACCGCTGAACAAGAATATCACGGTTGCCATAATGGGCTGCGAGGTAAACGGCCCCGGCGAGGCAAAAGAGGCAGACGTAGGCATAGCCGGCGGCAACGGGGTAGGGCTGCTGTTCAAAAAAGGCGAGGTAGTAAAGAAGGTCAAGGAATCGGAACTGCTTGACGCTCTGGTTGAAACTATCGAGGGTATGAGCGGTTAGCGCTATATGTCTATTCTGAACTCGGCGCCGCCCTCTATGTTTGATGCGCTGAGGCGCCAGCCCATGTTTGTCTCTATTATTGTCTTAGACATGTAGAGGCCGATGCCTGTGCCCAGCTCCAGCGCTTTTGTCGTAAAATATGGCTCAAAAATTCTCCCAATTATGTCAACGGGGATGCCGCCGCCGTTGTCGCGTACGGTAATTTGAATTGTGCCGGATGTGGCTCTGACGATGTTTATGTCAATTCTTTTGGGGTTTGGCTCTTTGTTTGTGTTGTGGCTTGTAATGGCGTCTTTAGCGTTACTAATAAGATTTAATATGACCTGCTTGAATTCGTTTGGATAGCCGGTTGCGCTGAGGTCCTCCCCGCTAAAGGTAAGATTCAGGGCTATGTCGCTTTTGGCAAAGTAGGGGCTGAACATCGAGATTACCTCGGCAATTGCGTCTTTTACGTTGAACATGGACTTGTGTTTTGAGGGTTTGAGGAAATTTTTGAAATCATCTGCCGTCCTGTGCATAAAATAGGTTTGATTTGTTATGGTAGTGACAGCGGTGTGCAGGTATTGTGTGTCAAGTTCATTATGGCTAAGGGCGTCTTCGAGGTCTTGTGCCGTTACTGCGATGGCGTTTAACGGCTGCTTCCACTGGTGCAGTATCATGCCCAGCATCTCGCCCATTGCCGCCATTTTGGACTGTTGAACGAGCATCTGCTGTCCGCTTTGGCGCTTTGCGGATTCCTCTTCTATCTGTTGTTGCAGGGATTTTTGCAGGAAGTACAACTTCAGGTGAGTGCTGAGGCGCGAGAGTACCTCATCTCTCTGAAACGGTTTGCAGATATAGTCAACTCCGCCGCATTTAAAGGCGTTGACCTTTTCGTTTACATCTGTTAGGGCGCTTATGAATATTACGGGAATCTCCGCCGTTTTTGGATTGGCCTTCAGGGTTCGGCATGTCTCATAGCCATCCATGCCGGGCATCATTATATCGAGAATGATGAGATCTGGTATGTGTTTTCCTGCTAAATCAAGTGCCTCCGGTCCGCCATAGGCCGTGAACACCGTAAAGCCTGCTGCCCTGAGCTGAACATCTAAGAGCCGAACATTCATGGGCTGGTCATCTACAACCAGTACACGCCCTTTATTTTCCATTATCTATTTCCCATCATCCCGCCTGTGGTCCTTTTTTAAAAAAAGATGAGACCGTCTCAAGAAACTCCTTATACCTTATTGGCTTCGACACATAGCCGTCACATCCGGCCTCTCTCATGCGCTGTTCGTCGCCCTTCATTGCAAAGGCCGTAAGGGCTACCACTTTGATGTCACGGGTTTGCTCATCTTGCTTTAAGATTCTGGTAGCGCTCAGGCCGTCCATGCCTGGAAGCTGTATATCCATAAGGACAAGCACCGGTTGCTCTTCCTTTGCCATGGCGATTCCATCGGCGGCGTTTACCGCCTCAAGCACAGTGTAGCCCGTGCGGCGTAGTATCTCAGCCGCGAGCTTCATGTTTAATGGGTTATCTTCTATAATCAGGACTTTCACCTTTTTGTCCTCAATAGCATCTCGATGTTTCTGAGCACCGAATCGTAAGAGGTTGGGGCTTTTTCAAATATCGACTCTACCGCGTAGAGGAGTTCATGGCGTTCAGCGTCAGTCAGCACCTTTGCCGTTAGAATAACAACTGGGATGTCTCTTGTGGCATCAGCGCCCTTGAGTTGTCTGAGGACTTCAAAGCCGCTCATCAGCGGCATCATCAAATCGAGAACTATTATGTCCGGCCTCATCGATATGGCGGTATCTATGCCCTCCATTCCCCCATACTCTCTGAGCACCTCGTACTTGTCATCCATAAAATAGGACGAGATAACCTTAATTGCCTTAGGGTCATCATCTATAAGTAATATCCTGTGCCTGCCATTTTTTTTGGCAGCCCCCAGCAGAGATTCCACCACTGAGAGCATTTCCTTGTGTCTGACGGGTTTCCTTAGAAACGCGTCGGCACTGAGCGTGTCTCCATGGGCCTCGTCTGTGGCTGCCGAGACTATTACAACTGGAATGTTGGCATAGTCAGGATTCTCAGATTTCTTTTCGATAAAGGTAAAACCATCCATTTGCGGCATCATCAGGTCAAGGGTAATGATATCGGGTTTGCGATTGAGCATCAGCTCCAGTGCCGCGTGTCCGTTTGATGCCTGTGCTACAGTGTAGCCATGGCGCTCAAGGCAGTTTCTCATCATATTGGACTGCGTTGAGTTGTCCTCGATAATCAGGACAAGAGTATCATGGGGTTTTAGGGGTTTAGCAGCGGTGTCTTCGACAGGCAGGGCAGCCGGTTGCAGTGTCTGCTGATGGTGTCTCATGCGCAAAGCACGTCTTGTCTCGGCTATTAAGTCAGACTTACTGAAGTTTCCCTTGTGGACAATTTTTAGAACGTTGTCATTCAGAGCGTTGCTGTCCTCTTCCGTTATTATCTTAGCGGTGAGAATTATAATATGAATCGAGGCGGTCTCAGGCCGGTCTCTGAGGGCGCGTACGACATCGAAGCCTGTCATCTGCGGCATCATCAAATCCAGTATTATCAGATCAGGCAGTTCACGTATTGCCGTATCTACCGCCTCTTGCCCGCCAAATGCCCTGAATATCTCACAACAGCCTTCATTGCAGAGATATTGAGAGACAAGTTCAACCGCCTTAGGGTCGTCATCTACCACAAGTACCCTTAATTGCCTTGCCGTGTCCTCGGGAAATATGCCGATGTGCTTGATTGCCTCAATCAGCTCATCATTAGATACCGGTTTTTGCAGCACATTGGAGGCCCCAAGGGAAAACCCCTTCGATTTGTCCGCCGCCATGGATATAATAACCACGGGGATGTTTTTTGTCACCTCATTTTCCTTCATATTTTTAAGAAAATCCCAGCCGTGCATCCCTGGCAGCATGATATCGAGCGTTATAAGGTCTGGGAGTTCAGATTGGGCAAGCTCAAGCGCGCCCTCGGCTGTGGAGGCTGTAATTGTGCGGTAACCCTCAGACCTCAGCTGAATCATCAGGAGTTCGGCTGACATCGGGTCGTTCTCGACGATTAGTACAAGCGGGTCTTTCGGTTGCAGTATTGGTTGCTGAGTTGATTGTTTTTGCAATTGATCTTGCGGTACTTCCTCAAGCATTTCTGCCTGATATGCCACGGGTGGCGGCGCGTCCACATGCGGCTCAGATAAGATGCCCTCGTCCCTGTAAGGGATTCTAAAGGTAAACTTGCTGCCCTTGCCCTCTTGGCTGTCAACTGCAATTGAGCCGCCGTGCAGCTCTACCAAGCGTTTAACCATGGCAAGGCCAAGCCCCGTGCCCTCATATCTTCTCGATAGCGAGCCGTCTATCTGCTCAAATGGCCGGAAGAGTTTTTTCATTCCCTCCTCAGACATGCCGATTCCAGTGTCGGATACATATACCTCGAGGAATTTGCCTTCGTCTATAGATATAACGCCCGCGTTTAAGACTACGGTTCCATTTGAGGGGGTGAATTTGATCGCGTTAGAGAGCAGATTATAGACAATCTGTTTGAATTTTCTGGCATCTGCATACATCTGCCCGACAGTTTCCGCAACTTCGAGCTGTAGGGCTATATTGTTGGCCTGAGCCTTTTCTTTTATTATCGAGAGGCTGTTTCCAAGCATATAGGGAATGTCAAGCCTTTCGAGGTCAAGAGACATCTTCCCAGCCTCAATCTTTGAAAGATCAAGGATGTCGTTAATAAGTGACAACAGGTGCTGCCCGCTGGTGAAAATATCTACCACATATTCATGCTGGCCCTCTCCAAGAGCACCCAGAATGCCGTCTTTGAGGATTTCCGAAAACCCGATAATCGCATTCAGAGGCGTCCTAAGCTCATGGGACATGTTGGCCAGAAACTCTGATTTCAATCTGTTTGACTCCTCAAGCTGAATGTTCTTCTGGGCTATTTCATCACCCCTGAGTTTAATCTGCTCTGAGAGTTCTTTCATGTCATTATATTGGCGCAGGTTCTGAAGTGAAATACCGATGTTTATCGTAAGGCGCTCGATAAATCCCCTGTCAAAATCACTAAGCGGGTTAAGCGATGCCACCACAAGGACACCCATTACCCTTCCCTGATAGAATACGGGCTGGACGATTACGGCCTGCGGCTTTATCGACATAATCCCTGTTTCAATCGTAAGGGGAAACTCTTCGCTGCCTTGCACCTCAATGGCGTAGCCGCTTACGACGGACTGCCCGACTATCCCTTCTGAGAGATCGAATTCCTTTGTCAAAGAAGCAGATACCCCGAAGGCGGACTCACATACGAGCTTCCCTGTCCACTCGTCATATGAATAAAAGGCTGTGCATGGATAGGGCAGTGAGCTTGACAGCAGCGAGAGCATTTCAGATATGGCCTGTTTCTGGTCAAATGTTGTGTTAAACAGAGAGATTGCCTTGGCATACACGGCGTCGTAGTGAGACCTTGTCTGAAGCTCGGCGTTCTTTTTCGCGGCTTCGGCCTCGGCCAGTTTTCTTGCCGTTATGTTATTTTTTATCGCCACAAAGTGCGTTAGTGCGCCACTAGTATTTCTTATTGGGGTGATTGTGGCGTCCTCATAATAAATCTCGCCGTTTTTCTTCTTATTACTGAACTCTCCATGCCAGATGCTTCCTGCGAGAATCGTCTCCCAGAGTTCCCTGTAGTAAGCCCTTGTCTGTCTGCCGGATTTGAGTATACGCGGGTTTTTTCCTATCGCCTCGGCGCGGCTGAAACCGGTTGTCCTCTCAAAGGATGGGTTGACGTATTCAATTGTCCCATTAATGTCAGTTATCACTATAGATTCCGAGGACTGTTCTATTGCGTTTGAGAGTTTCTGCATCTCCATCTCCGCCTGAATCCTGTCTGAGACATCTCGGATTATGCCGTTGAACACTCGTCCAATCGATGTCACGCTTTCGCTTATGGACAGGTCGGCGTCGAAGATTTCGCCGTTTTTCCTCTTTCCCTTAACCCTTATCGTCTGTCCTATTATCTTTTTTATGCCCATATCGAGATAGTTCCTGACATATGTCTCGTGAGCCGAATGGTACGGCTCCGGCATAAGGACATTGACATTTCTGCCAATGACCTCGTCTGAAGAATATTTAAATATCCTCTGCGCCCCCTTGCTGAAGAAGATTATCTTTCTGTCTTCGGGGTTTATCGAAATAATAGCGTCAGTGGCGCTGTCAAAAAAAGACTGCATCCTTGAGTTGGTGGAAGACAGCTCAAAAGTCCTCTGTGCAACCTGAGCCTCCATATCTCTGAATGAACTGGCAATAGTCAATGTCATTGTGTTAAAACGCTCAGCCAGAACCATCAGCTCATCCGCCGCCTCAATATTGACCGAAACCGAATAATCGCCTCTGGTTATCCTCTCCGTATCTGAAACAAGTATGCTTATTGGCCTGAGTATTCTGCGCTGGAGGTAGGATAAATTCGACATCATTAAAAGTATAGCCAACACCGTAACCAAATATCTTCCTCTGATGTACATCTGCTCTATTCTGTCTATTTTTCTTAACAGAAGATTGACGACCTCTCCAATGTCAGTCTCGACGAAATCATGTATTGTTCTTCCATATGCCTGTGAAAGTTTGGGCATATCTTGCGCAGAGGCCATAAGCATGGAATTCAAATGAGGCTTAAACTCTTCCTCCCATCTATGGATGAGAAGTTTCAGATGTTTATCTATTTCCTTGTCTGCAATATCACTGATGTCGTACTTAACACTACCGCTTTTAAGGGCACCGAGAATTTCCTCAAATCTGTCCATCTCCATCTTTACATGCCCGAGGGTCTCTTCCCTTTGCGGGGATGGTTCACTTAATGACCTGGTAATTAAAAACGCTATCTGAAATGCCCTCATCTGTTGTGAACAGGCAAGGGTTATAGCCCTGCTGAAACCGCCAATCTTCCTTGAAAACCACGCCCCCGTGCCGATAGTGATTATAAATATTATAGTTATAGATGCAAAAATCAGGCGAAAAGACCTTCTCAAAGGTGCAAACTCACGCTCTGTAGTCAAAAGCTGTTCATTCATGAAGTCTCTCCACTACCACCATTGAAATCGCATCAGCCTTTGAGCCTCTCATAGACATCTTCAAAACGCGCGGCGGCCTCTATGAACGCCTTCAGCACATCGGGGTCAAAATGGCCGGGCAGAGTCCTCCCATCTCCCTCGGTGATTATTCGGTATGTCGTTATGTGATCAAAACCTGGCTTATACGCTCTTTGGTTACGCAGTGCGTCATACTGGTCGGCTATGCTGACTATCCTGCCCTCTATGGGAATCTCCTGCCCCTTTAGCCCGTAAGGATAGCCGGAGCCATCCCATCTCTCATGGTGTGAAATGGCAATATTCTTTGCCATTGCAAGCCGGATATGGTTTCCAATTATCTTCGTACCATAAAATGTATGGCTTTTCATGGCAGCAAATTCTTCGTCCGTAAACTTACCCTTTTTCTTGAGAATGTCTGGGTGGACGTGGATTTTACCGACATCGTGAAGGGGCGCCTGAAAGCGCATCTCATTGATAAATGTCTCATCAAGGCCCAATATCTTTGCCATCAGAGCACCATACTCTCCTACTCTTATTATATGATTTCCCGTATCCTCGTCGTTTGCCTCAGATGCCCGTGCAAGGGCATATACGGCATACTCAAACGCGTTTTCGGTCTCTGTAAGCTGCATAGACAGCGAACGCAGAAACAGCCCCTGCATGACGAGGTTCTTTAAGATAGATGTGTCATATTTCTTTATCGGCCTGCCGTAGTTAAGCGCGAAGACGCAGAACTTCCCGCCAAAATACCAGATAATATTCGATACCTTGATGCCCTTTGACTCAAGGATCGATACAAAGGTGTCTATCCCTGCCTCGGACATATCATCTTTGTTGGCGCAGGAGAAAATCTGCTCCTGAGTCTTTAAGTGTGGGCAGTTTTCGCAATTTAACGCTATCTCAAGCGACGATTTAACCACATGTCTGTCAATTAATTCATACCTAAGCCAGTGCCAGCTCTCAAACTCATCGGCAGTGTGAATGATAACCATGCTGGGTTTATCCAGCTCCATGGCATTTTGTCTTATCAGCATACTTACGATTCTGTCGATATTTGATATATAACTAAATTTAGATGGGTCAAAATCCTTCATCGCCTGCTCACCAAACGATGTTAAATCTCCAATACAGTTGTAGGCAAACAGCAGATCGTCGTTTAATTGCTTCATCTTCAGCAGCATCTTGATTCGCGCCAGCACCTCAGCCGTATCGAAAGGCTTGGAGATAAAGTCCTCAGCCCCTGCCTCGATGCCCTTAATCCGGCTGTCTGTATCAGAGAGCGCCGTAATCATAATCACTGGAATGTTTTTATACCGCTCATCTTCCTTTATTTCACGGCATACCGCAAAGCCATCCATACCTGGCAGCATAATATCCAAAAGCACAAGGTCAACCCTAAAGTCATCTATTAGCTTGAGGGCGGAAATGCCGTCCGATGCCAACTTGACATCATAGCCCTTGTGCAGTA
Organism: Nitrospirota bacterium; assembly: GCA_015233265.1. GTDB lineage: Bacteria > Nitrospirota > Thermodesulfovibrionia > Thermodesulfovibrionales > Magnetobacteriaceae > Magnetominusculus. The sequence goes on along the minus strand of JADFXZ010000052.1, from coordinate 449 downwards.
GTATGGTGTTAAGCAGTTTCAGGTTTAACGGCTCATCGTCTACACATAAGATAACTGGCTTTCTGTCAGTGATGGCTCACCTTCCACATATCCTCAATAGCTATATTAACATTATCTTATTAACTCATTGAAAAAGCCGGCTTATTGCTTTCCTTATCAGTCTCATACAGCGACATTGCCACTTCCATTACGCGCTCTGCCCACCGCTGGTCGTCCTTATTTAATGTCATCTCTATCGAGAAGTCCCTGATGTCCGGCACTGTCAATTTATACGGGTTTTTTACGCTTTCCGGGTCTATGTAGATGTGGCGCAGCTGATGCCTTATAATCCTTACCTTGTCTTTTTTCTCTACATGCGTGAAGACCATCTTGTCGAGGTACAAGAAAAAATCGTATCCTGTCTGAGACATCTCGGATTATGCCGTTGAACACTCGTCCAATCGATGTCA
>JADFXZ010000147.1 GCA_015233265.1 Nitrospirota bacterium | reverse complement strand
GATGATAACACCTTGTTAATTCGCCTTGAGGGTCAGATGCAGGCGTGGGGCGATCAGCAGTCGAAGTTTCTTATCAGGCGTACTGCGGAGGCGCCTACTAAGTCAGGCGTTATAGGGATGGTCTGCGCCGCATTGGGCGTTTCACGCCCGGATGCCCATCAGCGGTTATCAAAACTCCGCACTCTAAACATGGGAGTGCGTATTGATGTGCCCGGTATTCGATGGTGGGACTATCACACTGTTGGCGCTGAAATGCAGATGCGCAAAGCCGATGGAAAGACAAAACTGGGTGCAATGCTCACACGGCGCGAATACCTCTGTGACGCCTCCTTTCTTGTAGCGCTTCAGGGGGAGCCTGACCTTATAACAGAAATTGAGGACGCAGTGAAAAACCCAGAGTGGACGCTCTATCTTGGCAGGAAGTCATGCCCTCCGTCCAGACCGCTTTTAAACGGCAATGCCAGTTATTTCCCTGATCTGCTTTCTGCGCTCAAGTCAATCCCCTGGCGCAAACGCTGCGCAGATGACCCTCCTACAGAATCAGTAGATTGCCTGCTCGATTGGCGTCCGACGCCGGAAGAGCCTGAAGCCCCCCCTGAGGCGTTAATCTGGTATGACGTTCCGCTTACATTTGAGCCGCCGTCGCATAGTGCTCGTTTCGTCATTCGCAGACAATTGTCGATTGGTAAGAACGGTGATATAGAGGAAGTCAGAAAGCCTTTACTGAGACCTACGCCTCAGCCGCCGCGTCCACGAGCGAATTATCGCAATTCAAAATACAGAAACCAGCGGAAAAAGAGGCTTGATAACGACTTCCACCTGTGCGTATTTTGTAAGTCCCCGGCTGCAACTGTGCAGCACATTACGTACCGTCGCGCAGGAGGCAATGAATCCACCGACGACTTACGCGCCCTGTGCCGGTGGTGCCATGACGCGGTAACAATGATTGAGTATGGGCTTGGCATGGGAATGGATCGAATAAATCCTGAAGAGCCGAAATGGCGAGACAGGATTATTGAAAAGCGGCGAGAGATCATAAGGTTTCGATCTATGGAGACTCGCCGCCGCCGTCTTGACCCTGAGGAGGTATAATAGAGATGTTCCTTTCACATATATTGGTAAATACAGGCATCGATCCAGATAGACCTCGACCGGGCAGGCAGTGGCTTAGAAACCGCTACCGAGTGCATCAGCGCCTCTGTATGGCGTTCCCTGAGCCTTCCCGGCTAATCAATGACAGGGATTTTCTAAAACCATATGTGCCGGAGGACTTTGGCGGCGCTCACATTCATGTAAAACGTGCTGAGGACGCCGGATTCCTCTTTCGCGTTGATTCGCTTACAGGGGGGCGGGTAATTATTCTCGTACAATCAGCCGTGATTCCGAACTGGGATTACGCCTTTCATAATGCAGACTATCTTATAGACGCCCCTCCTGTTATCAAACCATACGACCCCGGCTTTACTGAGGGACAGCGTCTTCGATTTTGTATAGCGGCAAATCCTACGCGCAAGATTGACACAAAGACTAAAGCAGACGGGAAGAAACGCAATGGAAGGCGTGTCCCTGTCCCGCACGACCAGCTCGATGAATGGCTTATTAAGCGCGGCGCTCAAAATGGATTTTCTATAGAGTCTGTCACAAGTAAGAATAGCTATGTTTACGTCAATAAATCACATGAGGGAAGCGGACACAAGCTGTTCTGCGCACGTTACGACGGAATTCTTGTCGTTACCGACTCTGACAACTTTCTGAAAACACTGATTAGCGGCATTGGGCCCGGTAAATCATTCGGCTTTGGTCTTCTTTCAGTTGTACCGGTGCCGCTTTCGGAGGTTATATGAGAATTAAAAACCTCCATGACCTTCCTAAGTTCAGCAACGGTTGGAGTTATCTTTACGTCGAGCACTGCCGCATAGACCAGGAAGACAGGGCTATTGCAATTCACGATGAAAACGGCAAGGCCCCTGTGCCCTGTGCCAATCTTGCGCTGCTGATGTTGGGGCCTGGAGTCTCGATAACCCATGCCGCAGTGACTGTGCTTGCCGACCATGGATGTCTTGTTGTATGGTGCGGGGAGGCCGGCGTACGGTTTTATTCAGTAGGCATGGGCGAAACACGCAGTGCCTCGAATCTCATGCATCAGGCGCGTGTATGGGCAAACATGGAACTCCACATGAAGGTAGTACATCGTCTCTATCAGCTGAGGTTTTCAGCAGAATTCGACTCGTCTCTGACGCTCCAGCAAATACGCGGCGTTGAGGGAATACGAGTACGGGAGGCATACGCCAGGGCGTCACGAGAAACAGGTGTTGCATGGTCGGGGCGAAACTATAGCAGAGACAAGTGGAGTAACTCAGACCCTGTGAATCGGGCATTGTCTGCCGCGAACTCATGCTTGTACGGCATTTGCCATGCTGCGATAGTGTCTGCCGGGTTTTCACCGGCTCTGGGATTTATACACACTGGGAAGATGTTGTCATTCGTGTATGACGTTGCAGACCTGTACAAGGCAGAGATTTCAATTCCGGTTGCATTTAGAGAGGCAGCCGGCGAAAAAGAAGGGCTTGAGCGGCGAGTACGCCTGTCCTGCCGTGATAGTTTTGTATCGACGCGGCTTCTTGAGAGAATCATACCAGATATTCAGACATCCCTTATGCTGCCAAAGAAAGGGACGTCATACGAAGGAGAAACGTTTGACATGGATGTTGCCGCACCGGGAGATTTATGGGAGCCTGATGGTGGAAAAGTTAAAGGCGGGCGCATCTTTCCATTGAACGCTGGCGATACGGAGGCTGAAGATGGTAGTATTGATACTTGAGCGTGTAGCGGTGGGATTACGAGGGGAATTGACACGATGGTTTCTGGAGCCAAAGGCAGGGGTATTTGTGGGGCGGGTTTCAGCAATGGTCAGGGATCAACTATGGGAGAAAGCATGTAATCAGGCTGGACAAGGAGGCTGTATGATGATATATTCGAGCAACAATGAACAGGGGTTTCGAGTCCGCAGCTGGGGCACAACGTCACGTTCAATCGTAGACTTCGAAGGTCTTTTTCTCGTTCGCATACCGAAATAAAAGACTTTTTTCAGTGTTATCCCCACGCGTGTGGGGGTGAACCTTGGGGCACAGGCCATATCACTTGCCCCCTGGACGTTATCCCCACGCGTGTGGGGGTGAACCGACAAAAATGGTCAGGGTCGTTGACCCTACAACGTTATCCCCACGCGTGGGGGGGTGAACCGGAACGCCTGAAAGAAGTGGTGGGGGACAGGCAGTTATCCCCACGCGTGTGGGGGTGAACCGGAAACCAACCTTTCGGAATTTCCGAATAGTTCGTTATCCCCACGCGTGTGGGGGTGAACCGAGGAGATAGAAATGTGTGTGTCTACGAAGGAGGTTATCCCCACGCGTGTGGGGGTGAACCGGCGAAGGGTGTCTCTCACGTCAATCTCAATGACTATATCGGGACATGACTGTTCTAAACAATTACGCCTGATTGTAAGCTGCGTTGAGCCTCAGTCGTGCGCTATTCTTCGACTATCTGTCCTTTCAGGCCGTCCGGTGCGTAGACGCATATGGCGTCCATCGTGCCCGTGTCCGGGTAGTACATGCAACGGTATGAGGCTACTTTGCCGTAGTTGGACATGATTTGTTCCCACCCTTTGACGTAAAAACTGCAATCGTCGTTAAAACAGATGTACATGTATGGCGTACACCAGCCGAGGCCATCGCTTAAATTAAACGTCGGCGGCTCGGTTTTACTCATCTTCTTCCCGCAGTACGGGCAGTTCGGGGCTTCTGTTAACTTCATATATTGTTCTCCTTATTTTTCATATTGTTATATTATATCAGCTCATGTCTCACTCTATGCATTAAGGCCGCATCGTCTCCTTAACTTCCCTGTGATACTCCTGAATCGACTTTATGCCAAGCCTGCCCAGTTGTAACATATCTATTGCCCTGATGACAGCCCTTGCACCGGCTATTGTCGTCGAGTACGGTATCTTAAACAGCAGTGCGTTTGTGCGAATCGACTGCGAGTCCTTTTTCGCCTCCGCGTCTGAGACCGTGTTGATTATAAAACTTATCTCCTTGTTCTTTATAGAATCGAGAATATTTGGGCGGCCTTCGCTGACCTTGCGAACTACTTCGGCGTCTATGCCGTGGGAGGCAAGGAACCTCGCCGTTCCGCGAGTTGCCGTCAGCGTGAAATCTTTGTCGATGAGCTGTCTGGCTATCTCTGCGATGGCAGTTTTGTCCTCGTCGCGCACGCTGATAAATATCTTGCCAGAAAGGGGCAGCTTATTAAAGCTCGCAGTCTGGGCCTTCGCGTAAGCCGTGCCAAAGTCGGCGTCTATGCCCATGACCTCGCCCGTGGATTTCATCTCCGGGCCAAGTATGGTATCCACACCGGGAAACCTGCCAAAGGGCAGCACTGATTCCTTTACTGCAATGTGGGTGTGCCTTATCTCCTGTGTAACGCCAAGGTCTTTTAGCGTCCTACCAGCCATTACCTTTGCGGCCACCTTGGCAAGCGGCAGCCCTGTGGCCTTACTCACAAACGGGATAGTCCTCGACGCCCGCGGGTTTACCTCCAGTATATAGACATCGCCGCCTTTTACCGCAAACTGGACATTCATCAGCCCAATAACATTAAGCTCAAGGGCAAGCGCCTTCGTCTGTTTTTTTATCTCGTCGATAAGGGCGTCATCTAAAGAAAACGGAGGCAGTGAGCAGGCTGAATCCCCTGAATGTATGCCCGCCTCCTCTATATGCTCCATAACCCCGCCAATGATTACATCCTTACCGTCACACACGGCGTCTACGTCTATTTCAATTGCGTCCTGAAGGTATTTATCTACAAGAATGGGATGCTCCGGCGATGCCTTCACCGCCCTTACCATATATTCGGCCAATGACACATCGTCATAGACTATCTCCATAGCCCTGCCGCCAAGCACATAGGACGGCCTTACCATGACCGGGTAGCCGATGCGCTCGGCGCTCTGAATGGCCTCAACGGCAGATGTGGCTGTCTCGTTTTGCGGCTGCCTTAATTTGAGTTTGTCGATTAGTTCTTTAAATCTCTTTCTGTCCTCTGCCCTGTCTATGGCGTCTGCCGATGTGCCAAGCACGGGGATGCCTTCTCTTTCTAACGGTACCGCTAGTTTTAACGGCGTCTGCCCGCCAAACTGTACGATTACGCCCTCAGGCTGTTCAGTCCTGATTATCGAAAGTACGTCCTCAATAGTAAGAGGCTCAAAGTAGAGACGGTCAGAGGTGTCATAGTCTGTGCTCACAGTCTCAGGGTTACAGTTTACCATGATCGTTTCATATCCCAGATCCCTCAGGGCATAAACGGCCTGTACACAACAGTAATCGAATTCAATCCCCTGCCCTATCCTGTTTGGCCCTGAACCAAGAATGATAATCTTTTTTCTTTTAGTTGGATTTGCCTCACACGCGTTGACAGGTTCCATATTGCCGTCGACAAGTCTAAAAAATGGCCTCTCGTAAGTTGAATAAAGATACGGGGTGCGTGCCCTAAACTCTGCCGCACAGGTATCGACAACCTTATAGACCGGTGTAATGCAATGTTCCTCTCTGAGTCTTCTGATTGCCTTTTCGTCCTTAACCATCAGGGAGGCAATCATCTTATCTGAATAGCCAAACTCCTTTGCCTTTCTTAAAACCTCCGGCT
>JADFXZ010000051.1:2845-13789 GCA_015233265.1 Nitrospirota bacterium | reverse complement strand
GGTCATTTGTTGTGGCGTAGAAAGGCGATTGAAAACCGCTGCGGCGGCTCATTGGACGTGTTCAGACAAGAGTACCCATCGAATGCGCGCGAGGCATTTGTAAGCAAACAGCGCTCTATATTTGACATAAAAAACGTCACTGTGCTCAAGGCAGAGGCCCCGGCGCCGATTGCCCGACGAGAATTTGCCTTTGGCTCGATGAAGTGGACAGACGCCTCTTTGGGGAGGCTGATGATATGGGAAGAGACGGTCAACGCCCTGACATACGTAATAGGGGCAGATGTGGCTGAGGGGCTGGCAAGCGGCGACTTCTCCTGTGCATTTGTAGTGGAGCGCCTTACGGGCAGACAAGTGGCAATCTGGCATGGTCATATGGATGCTGACCTTTTCGGCGTATTGCTCATCAATCTTGGGCGCTTGTACAACACGGCATGCTTAGCACCGGAGCGCAATAATCACGGCCTTACGACAATCCTCAAGATAGTGGAGCAGCGCTATCCGCGCATCTACGTTGAAATGATTGCCGAGCCGCCGGCAAAGTCAAGGAAGCGATTTGGCTGGCTTACTTCCTCATCGAACAAGCACCTAATCATTGACAATCTAGTTTCTGAGGTGCGTGATGGCACAAGCGCAATAGTGTCAGCTGAGACATTTGATGAGATGCTGACATTCGTCCAGAGCGCGGACGGCAAATACGGCGCGGACGCGGGGGCGCATGATGACAGGGTGATGGCGGCTGCAATCGCGAAATATGTGAGAAAGACGCTGCCACTTGCCTCAAGCGCATCTGCCCCACATCGTACATCACCAACCAAACCACACGAAGACGCATGGACATAGCGCGTCTTAATCTTACATTCACAAGGAGAGACGTATGACAGCAAACATGGCACAGACACTCAAAAAAGGACTCAGCGCCCACGTAACACACTGCTGGAGACAAGCCAAGGCAGCAAAGGAACCAATCGAGGCGCAGATGATTAGAAGCCTGAGGCAGCGGGCCGGTAAATATGACCACGATAAACTTGGCGCTATCAGACGCGTTGGAGGCAGCCTCATCTACATGCTCCTGACTGGCGCGCGATGCCGGGACGCTGAGGCCTGGCTCAAGGATATACTCGTGCAGCCGGACCATATTCCATGGGACCTTGAGCCAAGTCCAATACCGGAGGTGCCGCAAAAGGAAGGCGACCCGATGCTCACCGGCGCACAGCTCAGAGACCGGGCATACAGGGCGGCAGGGCTGATGAAAGAGAAAATCGACGATCAGTTCAACGAAGGCGGCTGGTACTCGGCAATAGAGGAATTCCTCCACGACGTGGTCACATACAAGGCGGGATTTATAAAAGGCCCTGTGCTGAGAATCGAGAAGGTGCGCAGACGGGTCTTTAACGGCACAACCTGGACAAACATCATAGAAAACCGCCTGGTGCCGGAATTTGAGAGGCGCTCCCCATTCTATATCTATCCGTCGCCGTCAAGCTCAGGCATAGACGACGGCTATCTGATAGACCGCCTGAGCCTTTCCGCATCGCAGATGGCCACCCTTGCGGCAGTGCCGGGGTTTGACGCAGACGCAATTGCAGCGGTATTACGAGACCACAGAGAGGGCATCATTCAAAAACAGACATCAAGCCGCGGCGGCGACGGCCTGACGCAGACCGGACACAATCCATTCACGGCAGACAGCAGCGACAAGATAGAAGTCCTCGAGTTCTGGGGCGATATAGACGGCGGGCAAATCCTGTCATGGACAAATGGACTGGATGACTCTCAGTTGTTTGAGGATTTTTTCGGCACATCAACAATAGACCCCAACGGGGTATATCACATCTGCGTGTGGCTGTGCGGGGAAAGGGTATTAAAGATAATGCCGAATCCTGACCCGATGGGGTTGAAGCCATTTTCTAAAGTCTCATTCGAAGAAATCCCGGGGGTATTTTGGGGAAGCGGCCTGTGTGAGATGATAGAGGATGTGCAGACGGCGTGTAACGCGATAGCGCGGGCTATTGTAAACAATGTCGCAATAGCAAGCGGGCCGCAGCTTGAGAGAAACGTCGACAGGATAATCCCAGGCGAATCTAAGGAGATGTGGCCGTGGAAGGTCTGGGATGTAACAGACGCTCAGATGTCCGGGACGCAGGCGCTGAGGTTTTACAGCCCGCCGATGGTCGTGGATAAGTTAATGGCCGTATATGAGTTTTTCTTAAAGCGCGCAGAGGAGCAGACAGGCATCCCGACATACACGGGCGGAGGCATGAATACCGCGGCGGCAAATGGTACGGCAAGCGGGTTTTCGATGTTGATAAGTCAGGCGGCTCGCGGCATTAAAAACGTGGTAAAGAACATCGACTCAAAGGTGATAGCCACGTCTGTCGAAAGACAATACTACTTCAACCTTGACTACGACAAGGGCATAGACGACGTCCCTGACCTCAGGATAATAGCCAAAGGCACATCATCACTGATAGCCAAAGAGCAGCAGGCGATAAGACGGAGCGAATTCCTGCAGGCGACGAACAATCCTGTGGATATGCAGATAATAGGCACAGACGGGCGCAGACAGCTTTTAAGGGAAGTGGCAAGGGCACTTGAGCTTGACGTAAACAAGATAGTTCCGGAGCCTTCTAAGTCTGATTCTCAAAACTCCTCACACGCACCGGCGAATGTTGAAAGCAAATCCGCCCACTCAGTAAACCACGCCGGAGATCACGCGGCGGGCAGTGACTTTAAGTTGTTCTAATCGAAGCAAAACCTGGGGGTTGCGTACAATCGGCAACCCCCAATAACAGTTCGAATCAAAACTGCCGCATTAGCGGCGGTAAAACCAGAACCATAGGAGGAAGTATGAGACAGTATTCACAGAATTTTTGGATTCAGGGTCAGGACGGCAAAATGGAAGGCAGCCTGCCTGGTGTTCCTAAAAGAGGAGGTACTCACGATACAGAAAAGACCAGGGAGCCTAACCATTTTGTTGCGAGGTTGAGAAAACGGATGGAGGCTAAGCGCAACAACTCTGTGGCTTTGGTTACTGACGAGAAGGCTAGCTTTTTTGAGAAACTTGAAAAAGGGGCTATGAAGAAAGCAGAGGAAAATATACCAGCATTTGCTGAGTTGAATGCGGAAAAACAGAAGATGGAAGCTACTATAGCAAGAGTGGGTGAGGTTGAAAACGGGAAATATAGGGCTATTGCCGGTACTGTGGATAAGTACTATCACGCTGTAGCTCACTGCAAAGCTGCCCGGCGTGGCATATCAGCGACAGTTGCTTCACATGTGCTTGGAGTAGCAAAGGAATTGTTCGATATACCTAGAAAAGTGTTAGGAAGTAAATGTCACCACCTGCCAACGGACGAAGTAAATGATAGCATAGGAGATATGGCAGCAAATGCCCATGGAAGAGACAAAGGATTACATGGTGATCCTACTAAGTCTTGTGAAGAACTTTGTAAGGATAAATGGCCAAAAGGTATCCCTGAAAAATACAAGAAGTGAGTAGGATAATCACACCTCAAATGATTGACTAGGTATCTATTAGAGACGCCGATGTTGCTTGTAATGAAACACAGCAATCATTAACCAGAATCATTGCAAGCAACGTCTTGTTTGTAATGAATTAAATAAACGTGGCTTTTTTTGTTAAAATATGTTTATAATGGAATCATGAATACAGAAATTATAAAAGTGAAATCATTAAAGCTCATACTCTTGGGATTTATTGTTATGACAACAATAGTATCATGCAATGAGATAATGCAGATTGTTCTTGGTGAAGTGGATGAGACATACTATAAGGGAACCGGCCACGGTAATCGTGTGATATTTGATAATAAAACGGTACACACGTACGTTATAACACTTGATAATTTTACAAAGGATGCCTTTAATATTAGAGAGCAGTACGATGTTCCCAAAACGTCTTTTTATTACTGGTTAAGCTTTAACTATTTAACGCTATCAACTCATTGCAGTAAAATTGGCAGTGATGTTATTGTATTTCCAAGCCGAATATTATCACCAAAATGGTGGCCTAATGCTTTGAAAAGCTCACCTTTACAGATAGGTCGCTCAAAATATAATTATTATTGTTGCAAAGCTTTTGATGTCGGTGATGAATTTTCACATTTTGAGTATTTCGCCATTGACAATATATCTAAAAAGGGATATTATTGGAAAACAATATCGGATTTTACCCCTGCTAAAGATATGGGAAGATGTAATTATGACTGGGATAATTACAGTACAGCTCCGACTGCAAATTATAAAAAATACGATAAATGGGATGAGATTGAGTACAAGGGAACAGGCCAAGGTAATAAGGTAATACTTGATACTACAATTTTATTTCTTGATAATGGGTCTGAATACAAGACTAACATAACTCTTGATAATTATACGAATGATGCCATCGATATTAGACATAGATCCGAAGCTGATGCTTGGTCTTTACATAATTGGGTGAGCTTCCATTATATTACATTTGCTACCAACTGTAATGAAGTCAATAATAGTATGGTTGTATTTCCGTTGTCAATATCGCCAAGATGGTGGCCTGATGATTTGAAGGAGTCATTATTTTCAATAAAACGTGAAAAGTACAAGTTTTATCGCTGTCGTGCAGCACTCGTTCGTAGTAACTCAGTTTTTGAATATTTAGCCATAGACAATACGACAAAAACTGGATATTATTGGACAACGATGACGGGATATACCGATAAGGATAGGATACGACAATGCTATTACGCATGGGAAGATTACCAATAAAATGTGACATAGCCAGGTAATCATACTTCATTTAATATTCTATAAACTATAACGATATTCTTCGTTAATTCTGCACCACAGATACACGCACAGGAGACTGTACAACAAACTGTGTCAATTCTGAGAAAGCGAATGGAAGCATTACACATCTTTGTACCCCTGTAAGGATGATAAGAGAATAAAAGTCTGAAATAAACGCTTTGACCACATTTTGCCATAAGAACTGGATTTTGCAGGAATGACAGACTTAGTGCACTTGAATGCTACTTATTGCATTAGTCTTGCTTTAATGCAACCTTTAATGCAACAACGATACGAATATAGTGCGACAGCCCTGGCAACTGCCATTGACAATAAGTCCACGATTATGTTACCGTTTTACCATGGATATTTATTGTTGGACGTATGTCCTGAGAGCTTGGTGCCTCCGTACAACCTTATGACGCGGCAACTGGGATTTATTAATTTGAACATGGGATTCTTTGGGTAGCCGGTCATAGCAACTGTACTTTTAAATAAGCTGATATCGCTGAGGTTGGTGGCCTTTCGCTTTGTCCGCGAGGTTATCAACAACCGGTATATGCTTAAGTGCCTTGTGCTTCGCGATTTAAAGAGCCGTTACACGGGGTCTTTTCTGGGGATATTCTGGGCGGTCATTCACCCTGTCATTACGGTTATTACCTATACCTTTATTTTTTCGTATGTTCTGAAGGCAAGGCTTGGACCAGCGGCAGGCACTAATAGTTTCTTGCTGTGGCTCCTGTGCGGCCTGGCGCCGTGGTTATATTTTTCCGAGACCGTGCAACGTAATGTGCAAATCCTCATCGAAAACAAGATGCTGATAACTAAAAGCCTTTTTCCATCCGAGCTACTGCCGCTTAGTATCCTGCTTTCAAACATGCTTAACCATGCAATCATGTTTGGCATCATTGGTATAGCCGCCGTGATAATTACCAAAAAACTGACTTTATTAATCCTCTATCTGCCAGTGTATATCTTCCTGTTGAGCCTGTTTATGCTGGGGTTGAGTTGGATGGTCTCAAGCATGAACATATTTCTGCGGGATATTGGGCAAGTCCTTAATGTATTAATCGGAATGTGGTTTTTCTATACCCCAATAGTGTATCAACCTACCGCTGTGCCTGAGGGCTTGAGAGTCCTTTTGAAACTCAACCCTATGTACTATGTTGTCGAGGGTTATCGATTATCACTGCTTGGCATCGACCAGGCGCACTGGAAAGGTATGCTGTTGTTGTTTATCCTGGGAGTGGTGTCAACAATAGCTGGGGGATTTATATTTAAACGCCTGAAACCTGATTTTGCGGAGATGCTCTAGGGCCGCCCCCCCCAAGAAGATATGGAACCAACTATTTCACTCAACGGCATAGGCAAGAAATACAGGATATTCACACGCCATATGGACAGACTAAAAGAGCTGCTTCATCCGGCTGGAAAGAAATACCACCACGAGTTCTGGGCGCTGAGAAACATAACCTTTGACGTTGACCGGGGCGAGGCTGTGGGGCTTTTGGGGCGCAACGGCTCGGGAAAGAGCACACTTCTGCAGCTCATATGCGGCATCCTGCGCCTGACAGAGGGTACAATCCAGACACGGGGGCGCATATCTGCCCTGCTTGAGCTTGGCGCGGGATTTAACCCGGACTTCACTGGCAGGGCAAATGTCCTTATGAATGGCGCCATTATGGGTTATACGATGGAGGAGATGGAGGAAAAGATGCAGGACATCATAGAGTACGCCGACATTGGGGACTTCATAGACCAGCCAATGAAGATATACTCAACCGGCATGTACGTCAGGCTTGCCTTTGCCTGTGCTGTCAACGTAAGGCCGGAGATACTTATCGTCGATGAGGCGCTCTCAGTAGGAGACATCTTTTTTCAGCAGAAGAGTTTTAATACAATCAGAGAAATAATTCAAAGCGGCACTACCTGCATCTTTGTCTCACACGATATGGAGGCATTAAGAAGCCTCTGCAACCGTGCCATACTGCTTGAAAACGGGGAAATCACCTATATCGGCTCCCCAATTGAGGCAATTAATATTTATTCCCATTCCGTAAAGAAGGCCTCGGTCTTTATCCCGCCCGCGGTTTACCATCCGCCGGTGGCGCCGCAGGAAGTACACTACCAAAGCAGGGACTTAATGTCCCCCGAGGAAATCCTTGCACACAATGTCATCAGTGACACCAGTAAGGGCTACGGCACGGGGGCAATGACTATACTTGGCGTGCGAGTCCTCAACAAAAACGGCTACGACACATTTCACGCCGAAATGATGGAGACTCTTTCGTTTTACGCATTGATTGAGGCCAACGAAACAATCTATGACACCATAGTGGTTGTAAACCTGTTTGACCGCATCGGGACATTCGTCTTTGGCGGGGGCAACAGGGAGGTGCGCCATGTGCTGCCGGATATGTCCCCCGGGCAGAGTCTGGTTGTCAGAGTGGACATAACATTCAGCGTCAAGGCAGAGGAGTTTCTCTTTGGATTAGCCGCCAAGGGAGCGCTCTACAAGGGGGCTGAGACATTCAACAGCCACGCCAGAATCGACATGCTTGGGCCAATTGTCGTCACCTATAGTAAACCGATGGCTGATATACCATTTCACGGCATCGCACGGCTGCCCTTCGAGGTTAAACACGCCATGGTCGAAGACACCGCCGCGGTTAACGACATCTCTTAAAGGTGCCGTATGATCACCCACACGCCTCTGAACACCGACAACGCTGACAACACCACGCGGCACATCCTGTGGTTGCGCACTGATTCTATTGGCGACAATGTCCTTGCCGCCTCTATGCTTGAATATATTGCCAGCAAGTTTCAATCAGCCATGATTACCGTTGTCTGCCAGGAGCACATTGCCGAACTCTACGCCACCTGCCCTTATGTTGCGCATGTAATCACCTTTAACAAGGCTCTTGCCTACACGGATGCACACTACCGTGAGGTCATAATCAGGCGTCTTCAGGCCCTTGATGTGGATATCGCAATGAACTCAGTCTTCTCGCGTGAGCTTATCGGCGACATATTCACTACCCGATGCGGCGCAAGACAAAGGGTGGGCTTTCTGGGGGATTTGTGCAATATCGACCAGAGGCACAGGGCATCAAATAACTGCTACTATACGGCACTCTTGCCATCAAGCGCACAGCACATGCCTGAAATCGACCGACACGCTGATTTCCTGAGATACTTCGGCATTGTGCCAAAAGGCCGCCTCCATCCGGCCGTGTGGACAATCCCTGAGGACGAGCGCTTTGCTGAGGAGTTTTTTGACCGCCACTACCTTGAGTCCTCTCACACGCTTGTCGTTGCCCCTGGGTCTCAAAACGACTACAAGATTTACCCGCGCTTTAGTGAGGTATTAAAGGAATTTACAAATTTTAGATTGATAATAATAGGCGGAATGGATACTGTGGCGGTCTCAGGCATGATATATGAGAAATTTAAGGGCACATGCCACAATTTGACAGGGAAGTTGACACTCCGCCAAACCGCCGCAATAATACGCCGCAGCCGCCTCTGCCTGTCCTCGGACTCGGCGGCTGCCCACATAGCCGCAGCCGTAGGGACGAGAAATGTTGTAGCTCTTGGCGGTGGGCACTTCGGACGATTTTTCCCGTACTCGAATCTTACCACCGCGGTGAGTCTGCCGCTTGAGTGCTACAGGTGTGACTGGAGGTGCCGCTTTAACGAGAGGTTTTGTATAACGGCAATTGCCCCTGAGCTGATTGTAAGGGCAGTGCAGCTGTCCCTCGATTCGCCTGCTGAAAAACCTCAGCTAATAGCACAAGGCAGCGCGCTGTGGACAATGCCGCTGCCGCGCTGGCAGGGCACCTATGAGTTCATCGACACTGATATAGTGGCAGTTGAAATATATAACGCGATACCCAAAACTACCGTCAGGCAACAATTACAAGCCAATCCACCTCTGAAGGCCGCCATTGGCACAAACAGTGCGATAAGCGCCATTGTTGAAAGCCTGAAGGGCGCCTCATCGCCCGAGGAGACACTATCCCTTTACGAGTCATATCTCAAGTTCATACCATATGATTTAAATGTGGCAAAAACAGCCGAGGCGCTGAGGCTTGATATACTGCGGCAGCGCCTTCCACGAATAAGCATAGTCACGCCTTCATATAATCAGGCTGAGTATCTTGAGGAGTGTATCTTGTCTATCGTCACGCAGGGCTATCCCAATCTCGAATATATTGTCATGGACGGCGGCAGTTCGGACAACTCTATAGATATAATTAAGAAATATGAAAAACATATCGCATACTCAAAAAGCGCCCCTGACGGCGGGCAGTATGCGGCAATCGATGAGGGCCTCAAACGCTCCACCGGTCAGATAATGGGCTGGTTGAACTCTGACGATAAGCTCCACGCCGGGGCGCTGTGGGTTGTGGCAATGCTCTTCAGCGCTTACAGTGAAATCCAGTGGATTATGGGACGGCCAACCGTCTGGGACGCCGATGGCAAACTCACAGCAGCGCTTACACCCATACCACTATGGTCAAGAAAACAGTATCTCGATGGGTTTATAGGCCCGCCGCACATTCAGCAGGAGTCCACATTCTGGCGCAGACAGCTCTGGGACGCCGCCGGCGGGTACATTGACACTTCCCTAAGATATGCCGGGGATATGGAGCTGTGGGCGCGGTTTTTCAGGAGCGCTCAGTGCTACAGCGTTGAGGCCCTCATTGGTGGAATCAGAAACCATCCGCAACAAAAGACCGCCAAACCGGCCTCTGATGGCAGCGGCTACTACGACTACGGCGACTACAACTCAGAGGCCGGTGCGATTATCGCCCGTGAAGTAACTCTTTATAATAGATCTCCAGAGCAGCTTAACCCGCCCCCGCCTCCGGTCAACCCCGCTCAAGCCGCATTGGCCGCCGCCTCCAGTAGGTCAATCATACCAGAGAACTTCTCGTTGTTTACATATTCAAAGCTCTATCATCGCGCATATTTTAATAACACGCTGCCTGAGACTATAGCCAGCTACCGGAATTTGCTCGTTGCCGCATTCGCCGCTGCCAACTTGCCACAGGGAAGCAGAGTTGTCATTTCAATCGCCGTGCCCTCAGACAATCTCCTATCTGAACTGTCCCAAAAATACGAAGTCTGGGTGCCGGTTGGCAATCGAAATACACATTCACCAAACAGCTCGCTCTACTGCATTGAGGGTGAAATCACCACGTCCAATTCGTCGCTGCCACTGAGCTATTTTGACATGGCCGTTGTTTTGCAACCCAGCGAAGAGGCTTGTAATCATGTGGAATTATTAATAAAAACAGGGGGATTAGCGCTGTTTTTCTTCGATGCGGCAATCTCCGGCAACGATGTCAGCCTCAGTGCGGTCTTGCGGCACTGTATGGCCAAACCTCACACAACACACCCATATGTGGAGACTTCGTGTTTGCTCCTTGACCCTGGGGCATTATCGTTTGACGGTGAAAAAGGTACGCGGCAGCTTTCATATAACGTATTATGGAAAAAGACAGCGTGTGAACCCGGACAGGCCAGTCAAGCCGGAGAGACCGAGACAGTTGTCCCATCATCCAGACCCAAAGTCAGTGTAATTGTCTTGGGAAATCCAATGCCAAACATCGAGTCCCTAGCACATCAGACCCTACCCATAGAGCTGATTATAGTTGACACAACGGCGGCAGATAATGGCAGCGATGCGATTAAAAAAGTGCTATCAATCGTCAAAGATACCGTTTTAGTATATGTACCAGAGGGGTATTCCCCTGCTTCGATGGCCAACGCGGCCTTGCGTGTGGCAAGCGGCGAGTTCATAGTCCATCTGCCAAAAGACAGCGCCCTTGCTGGCAATGCCCTTGAGGTGATGGCAGCCGCCCTCACAGAGTATCCGGAGGCTGCCCTGGTCTACGGCGATACATATATTACACTGGGGGCAGGTGAGACATTTGAATTTCACAACTGCTGCCGAGGTATTCAAAACCCCGACGCCACACACGAAAGACTGCTGGTTGATTCAACGCTGGGCCCACAGCCCATGTGGCGCAAAGCCGTTCACAATGGAATTGGCTATATTGACGAGAGTGTACAGCACTGGTTGCAGCGGTTCATTTGGCTGAAGCTAGGGCCGCGTCATCAGATCATGCACATTCCGGTCTTTACTGG
>JADFXZ010000051.1:1882-2835 GCA_015233265.1 Nitrospirota bacterium | reverse complement strand
TTACGATGCAGAGTCCGGGCGGCGTATTCCTTCAGGCGGAGATTGATGCAATTGCCGCCGCATTCCAAAAGAGTTACATCGATGAGCTGCGGCAAACCCTTCTCCGCCATCCCCGCGTACCGGTCTTTATTTGGGGTACGGGAGATGGCGGGCGTCAGACGTTTGACATACTGACCGCACTCAACGCCACCGTCTCTGGCTTTATAGATGCCAACTCGTCAAGATGGCACTTAAAACTCAATGGCCTTGACATCCTTTCTCCCCAAAACGTTAAAGATTGTCTTACAGAAAATACCGCAGCAGGAATCCACCCGTTTATTGTAATATCGTCCATGTATGACTCTGAAATAAGACCGATATTGGAGAGCTGGGGATATGTCAGCAGGAAAGACTACTGGACGAATATATTTCGATTTAGATTTGTGCACTTCGGTTAGCCTTGCAATCAGGTGAAAAAGCGTTTGAAAATTCTGGCTTTACTTATGTTGAGGCAAGCTGGAAGAAGTGGACACCAAAATAGAGTAAAACAAGCAACTCAATGGAGGTGTCAGACACGATAAATTTATTCTCCATCAAGCACTTCCAGAAACTGAGTTTTTGACATAAGCAAGCAGTCGAATACCAAGCGGATATTGAGCATGAGTTCCCGCATTTTCTGTGCTGCGCTGCTGACACCGTTGAAATATGCCTGACGCTTACTTTGATGAGGCAATCCGATTATACATATATTTCATCATAGCTGTCAACATGATTTTATAATTATGTTCTCACTCTATGACAAAAGATAGCATAGAACTTGCTGCCGTAGAGATATAAAACTGATGTTCCTTGTAAAAAAGTGCGAAAGGACAGAAACAGCAGCCATTTTATTAACAGCACGGCGGCGGCTCAAGCTGCTTTCCCAATTCCCATCATTCATGCGGCTTCCGCTTAATGTCTCTCTGAGGAATTTG
>JADFXZ010000051.1:0-1851 GCA_015233265.1 Nitrospirota bacterium | reverse complement strand
CGTCATACTTAGCGTCTCTCGCTGTCGATTCAACTGATCTGAATTCAATTTATCGTAATTCAATAAATTAACATCCCATCCGCCTCCTAGGGCCTTTATCAACATTACGCTGTTTGACATTATGCGCCCTGCAATTATTGCCGCCGTCTTTCTGTTGTTGAGCGCGGTGTTTTGGATGACTATCAGGTCGAGGGTGCCGATTGTGCCGGCTTTATATTGATTGACAGCCACTGCCTCTGCCGCCTCTGCCGCCTTTACCGCCTCTTCCTGTGCCCTCAACTCAGCCGTTAAGATCTCCTGCGAGGACAGGGCGTCCTCTACCTCCTGAAACGCCGTCAGCACCGTCTGTCTGTATGTGGCAACCGCCGCGTCGTAATTTGCCCGCGCCTGCTGCGTTACTGCGAGTTTATAACCGCCGTCAAACAGCGTCTGGCTCAGCGATGCCCCAAGCGACCATACAAGGCTCGGCCATGAAAACAATTTAGCAAACACCCCGCTCTGAAAGCCGCTCGATGGACTGAGCGTTAAACTTGGATAGTATGCCGCCACCGCCACCCCTATTTGTGCATTCGCCGCGGCCATTCTTCGCTCTGCCGCCGCAATATCCGCACGGCGCTGCAGTACCTCCGACGGTACGCTATATGGTGTGTCAGGTATCGCATACGAAAGCGGCATAAAGGATATCGTAAAGGACATAGCCGGTTTGCCCATCAGGAGCGCTATGGCGTGTTCATACGTTGCACGCTGCACGCCTAAGTCTATCGACTGCGCAACTGTGGTTTTCAACTGTGTTTCGGCGTTGAGCACATCTGCCCTGCCGACGATACCGCTTTCATAGCGGTTTTTTGTAATCTGGAGGGTCTTTTCATAGCCCTTGATAGTCTCGTTAAGTAGTTGTTTCTGTGCGTCAAGCGCGCGCAGTGCAAAGTAATCCCCGGCAAGCTCTGCCTGAGAACTCAGACGCAGCGCTTCGAGATCAGCAAGGCTCGCCTCTGCCCCCGCCTGGTTGGCCTCGATTGTGCGCCTTACTTTGCCCCATAAGTCTAACTCCCAACTGAGCGCCGCAGACACAGAGTAATTTGTAAGAGTGCTTTGTGTGGGGCCGCTGGATGTCCCCGCCGGTTTGCCCGTGCCGGAGAATGTCCCTGATCCTGTGGTCGTGTTGGTCGATGTGCCGGCAGATGTGCCGCCGGTCTTGCCCCCTGATGTCGTGCCGGTTGATGTCGTGGCAGAAGATGTTGTGGCAGAAGATGATGACGCGCTGGCAGCACTGGATGAATTGCCAGAGGTGCGATTCCTGTTATACGCAGCCCCAAGCGTCACCGTAGGGAACAGCTGCGCCGTTGCTGAGTCAACCATGGCGCGCGCCTGCCGAAACTGCGCCTCCTTCACCGCAAGGTTTTGGTTTGAGATGCTGACCTCTTTCTCAAGCTCATCAAGCAGTGCATCATTATACACCTCCCACCAGGCCTCTTTCGTTACGTTATCCATTGGACTGGCGGACTTCCAGAGGTTTGCCTCTTTGTAATCGTCTGGAATTGGCATGTCCGGCCTTACGTAGTCCTTACCAGCCTTGCATGAGATGACCAACATGCATGACGCCACTATTATTAGTATGATATTTATTCGCATCGTTGATCCTGCCTATTTTTTAAGTTCCTGCCGCTTCATGCGGCCCGTTTAGTTTGTTTTTCATTCTCTGAACGCCTAATCTCAACCTGTCCATGTACAAGTATATCACCGGAGTAGTGTAAAGTGTTAGTATCTGGCTAAAGATCAAACCGCCGACAATCGTTATCCCAAGGGGACGGCGAAGCTCAGAGCCAACGCCGCTGCCAACCGCAAGCGGCA
>JADFXZ010000146.1 GCA_015233265.1 Nitrospirota bacterium | reverse complement strand
ACGTAAAAACCAGCCGCCTCCGCCCGTTGCATGTGTATGAGAAAGTATACGGCTGCACATCATCGGTGTCAGCGTAAGGGATATGAAGCCGGAGATCATTATGGCAACCGCAATCGTCACAGAAAACTCCCTGAAGAGTTTGCCTATAAGGCCTGACATAAACAAAAGTGGTATAAACACTACAACCAATGACAGCGTCATAGAGAGAATCGTAAAGTTAATCTCAGCAGAGCCTTTAAACGCGGCTTGCCGTGCTGGCACTCCCATCTCCATATGCCTGAATACGTTTTCAAGCATCACCACGGCATCGTCAACGACAAAACCAACCGCTAGCACCAGGGCCATCATTGACAGGTTGTCAAGACTGTAGCCCAGCGTGTACATCACGGCAAATGTCCCTATCAGCGAAAGCGGTATCGCTACAGCTGGCACTATCGTCGAAACCCAAGAGCGCAGAAATATGAAGATTATGAAGATTACCAAAAATATTGTCACAATCAGCGTGTTTCTGACATCGTTGATACATTCGTGGATGTAGTCGGCGTCCGTGCGAAGAAGATAAAGGTTGAGAGCTTCGGGAAGCTGCGGCTTTAACGCCTCAATAAGCCTTTTAACGTTGTCGGAAATTTGAACTGTATTAGATCCGGGAACTCTGCGAACTGCTATTACTACGGATTCAATAGTCTGCCCGCCCATGTGCGCGTGTATTGCAATCTTATCGTTTACCACGCTGTCAAAGGCTTTGCCAATGTCATTTATCCTAACCGGGTAGCCGTTTTGATAGGCGACAATCAACGGTCCATAGTCCTTTGCCTTGTAGAGCTGCCCTTCGTTGTGTATCGTATATTGCTTGTGCTTATCGGCATCAAGAACTCCGGTAGGCTTAATGGTGTTGTTGGCGCCGACCGTGGCAACTACCTGGTCTAGTCCAATGCCCTTAGAGGCCAGCAAGTCAGGGTTGACCATGATCCTGACGGCATACTTGGTGCCGTAGGCCTCTACTTTGGCAACATCACTAAGCATCGAGATCTGCTGCCCAATTATCGTATTGGCGTAGTCGTACAGCTCAGCCTCTGTCAGAGTTGATGAGTATACGGCGTAGTACATGATGGGGTTGTCAGACGGGTTATATTTACTGTATGTCGGTGGAGTGGGCATCTGAGGCAAAAGCCCCTGTACTGCGCTAATCTGAGTATTAACGTCCTGGGCGGCAGCGTCAATGTTTCGATCTAGATTGAACTGGATAGTTACAGTGGTCGAGCCGGAGTTGGATGTTGAAGTCATAGAGCTTATGCCCTGAATCTGGGAAAACGATTTCTCAAGCGGTGTGGCTACAGTTGCAGCCATTGTCTCGGCGGTTGCCCCCGGGTAACTGGCTGAGACGTTAATTGTCGGGAATGCTACGCTTGGTAAGTTAGAAATAGGCAGTTTGTCATAGCTTATCAGACCTAGGACAAATATCCCGATCATAACTATTGTTGTCATGACAGGCCGCCTTATCCAGATTGCTGAGAGGTTTGCCGTGCTGTCCGAGTCTTGTTCTTCCTTCATTTCTTATCTTGGGTCTTATCTTGGGCTTCTTTCTTAATGGCAGTTGCGTTGTCAGAGCCGTCGCCCAGTTTTTTAATCATAACCTTAAACCCTGGCTTGAGTTTAAGCTGCCCGTCCGTGACCACTGTCTCACCCGCGCTTACGCCAGTTTCTAGTACAAGCTCATCAGAAAGTTCACGAGCAACCTTCACGAGGCGGGTCTCCACTGTCATATCGTCCTTGACTACAAAAACGTACTGCCCCTGCTGGCTGACTTGGACAGCGCTGGTTGGCACTACGAGGGCATCCGGCTCCATCGCCAGTGTCATTACAACGTTTAGAAATTGTCCGGGCCAGAGGTACTTGTCCCGATTAGAAAAGACCGCTTTAAGTTTAATCATGCCCGTTTGTATGTTGACAGCGTTATCGATAAATGTGAGCTGCCCCTGCCGCGCGTCTTTGGCAAAACCGGGCGGGAATGCCAAGACCTTTAACTTCTCATTTTGACCGAACTTTTTTATGTTTGGCAAGTCTTTCTCCGGCACTGAAAACGTGACATATACTGGCATTAGTTGATTTATTACTACGAGTTTTGTGTCATTGGTCTTGAGAGATGTCCCAGCGTTTGTGAGGTACGATCCTGCCCTGCCGTCGATTTCAGATCTTATATAACAGTACTGCAGTTTTAACTTTGCGTTTTCAAGCTGCGCTCTGTCATTTTTGACCTTTTCGGCCTGAGTAGCAGCAAGGGTTTGGTTTTGTTCGGCGGTATTTTTGTCAACCGCACCCTTTTCAACTAGAAATGTATAACGTTTCGCCTGAGACTCATAAAATTCCAGCTGCCTTTTATCCTGTAAGAGCGCTGCCTCGGCCTGTCTCACTGATTCGACAAACGGTCGGGGGTCTATGCTAAGGGGCAGCTGCCCTTTTTTGACATCATCGCCCTCTTTGAAATGTGTCTGCTGCAGGGTGCCGTCAATTTGAGACAGAACAGTAACGCTAAAGTATGGTTCGACATTACCAATGGCCTTGATTTCAATTGGAATGGTTTTTTTCTGCACAGTTGCCGCTATAACCGGCACAATCTGCGTCTTTGGCTCCTGGTGTTTGGCACAGCCTGATGCGACCAACAAGACTAAGAATATGATAACAATTGCGCGCGATTGTATGGTCATTATCTGCTCCCCATTGCCCACAGTATTGCCGCCTCGGCTATTTTGTAATTATAGAGGGCGTTTATATATGTTAGTTTTGCCGATTTATACTGCACTACGGCATCAGTATAGTCAACCGGGCTGGCAAGCCCCGCCTCATACTTTAGTGTAACTATGTCCAGATTCTCCTTTGAAAGTTTTACCTGAAGCTCAGAGGCAGGAATAACATCCCCCGCGAGCTTCAAATTAAGGTAGGACTGCTTAACACCGCTGTATATCGATAGTTTCAAGGCTTGAATCTTCGACTCGGCGGCGTCCTTGGATGCCCTGGCTTCTGCAACCTTGAATTTAGTGTTAAACCCGGAGAAGACATTCCACTTCATTACCACACCGGCTATCCAGCCGTTGTCAAGCGGGAAGCGCCCGTTGTCGAAATTGTACGACGCCGTGCCGCTGATAACCGGAAAGTAGTCCTTCTTCATATACTCTATGTTAGTCTGCGCCGCGTCTTTTGTTGCCATTGCTGACATTAAATCCGGTCTATCAGCGTATGCGCGCTCAAGAGCATCTTCAAACTTGATTCCAAGTTGTTTGGGGGTCATGTCCTCGTCGATTTTAAACCCTGCGCTATAGATAAGCCCCATTGTAGTGGTAAGGTTGTCCCATGCCAGACTCAAGGCATTTTCAGAGTTCATAAGGGAAATCTTTGCGCTGCTTAGGTTGACCTCTGCTTGAGTTACGTCGTAGAGGGCCTTTGTACCGGCCTGAAAGAAATCCTTTGCCTGGTCAAATTGCCGCTCATATTTATTAACTGTCTCGGCGTCGACATCGCGCGACCTCATGGCCTTTATGACGCCGTAGTAGGAGAGTTTAACATTGTAGGCAGTGGAGTTAGTCTGAGCCTCATAGTCCTTTTTGGAAGCAAGAAGATAGAAGTTTTTCATGCCAACGTATGATCTGGTTTTGCCGAAATCGAATATTGTCTGAGTAAGTTGGGCGCTGCCGTAATAATCGTCCTTGTTGATTATGGTTGAATAGGGGGTGGAGCGGTACTTGTTGACGATTTGATTTCGCGTATGGCCAGTTTGTAAATCAATCGATGGATAAAAACCAGACTCTGCCTGACCTACCTGCGCCTCAATGGCATGAATCTGATAAAGATAATACATCAGATTGGGCTGCTGCCTCAGGGCAATCTCGATACAATTGTCAAGTGTAAGATACTCCCCCTCTTTAATCAGCTTGTCCTCTGCCGATGCGGCCACAGCCCCGCAGACACACATTACAGTTAATAACGCGGCTAAGACACGAAAGATGGGTAATATAAGAAGATGCCTGCTAATAATTGTCACTGCCCTCATGAGACGATCTGCCTTGCTCAACCCTGGCAATAATGATACACAAGAGATATCTCAAATGTCAAACTATTATTAATATTGAGAAATCAGAACAGCCTTCAGATAATCCCCCGCTCTTTTAAAAGCTCAACCACCTTGTATCCACCACAGGGCGGACTGTCAAGACCAGCGGCATAGTCGCATCCATCTCCACGAAAATCGCACTCTGAGCATATATGCCCATTAATAAACTTATCGTACGAGAAGGTCGGCTGAGTTGCTGGTGCGGTTTTTTGAACGTTTTCTAGTACCTCCTGCAACTTTTCAACAGGCACGGCGTCCCGAATGAACTCATAAGTCTTGCAGAGCATAAATTCCTTGCCCACTGCGTAATACTCACAAAACCTCTTACAAATCAGCAGCGTGTAAATTTCTTCTTTCATGGGCGATAGCCTATTGTTTATCTATCAGGCGGAGTATCTCTTCAGCAGGCATGGCTCCTCTGATTAGCACACCGTCGGGAAAGATTATTGCAGGAGTGCCGGTGAGACCCAAGCCCTCAGCTGTTTTGATGTTGTCATCGACAATCTTAGCGGTGCACGACGGCTCAGGAAGCGGTTTCTTATCGAACGCGTCATCGAGAAGCTGCAAAGATTTAGCACACATCACCGTCTTTGACTTTTTTAGAGAGTCTGGATGGAGTTTTGTTATGGGAAACAAGATAATGTAAAAGCCGATGTCCGATCTTTTGGCGATCACCTTTTTTAACTCATCGTGGAGTTTTTTGCAGAAAGGGCAGTCAGGATCTGTGAAGACTATTATCTTGTGTTTTGCGTTTTTGTCACCAAGATAGAGGGCTTCCCTGATGGGAATCGATGAGTAATCTACTTTATTGATGTCCATGTTGCGCTTATCGGTCAGATTTTCTTTAGTCTTGAGCTTAATTAACTTTCCAATTAGGATATTGCCTTTAGAGAAATCCAGATAAAGAATGGCCTTTTCGCCCTTTGGCTCATTTTTAGACTTGACAACAATCTCCCACAGGCCCTTTGACGGGGCTACCTGAACACTTTCGACGCTCAGGCCGGGATTTAGCTCGTTGACTATCTCTGATGCCTCTTGTTTATCGAGTTTATGGCAGGATGCACAGTTCGTATCGCAGCCATTCATGGCGGCTGCCCCGCTGGGATTGCTCAACTGAACCACTATGATCGCAATTACAACCGAGCAAAAGGCAACTATCTCTCTCATACACATTAACTATATCACAAATCGCGGCACACAGTCAATCAATTATTTTCAGGGAGAAAATTGGGCGTTGCCTTTGCTGTGTTTATTTATATCACGAGGATTGATTATAATATACGCATCCTTTATTAAAAGGCGATATTTTATGGTAGTGCCCCGGAGGACTAAATGTCGAGAAAATCTTTAATCTGCGCCGTTTTGGCCGTTTTGCTAACTGCAGTGGTATCTGCCACGGCCTATGCTGAGAAGCCGCATAAACCCAAGGCTGCCGATAAGTGCGCCGTTTGTGGCATGATGGTCAGCCCGCATGTCAAGTGGTTGTCTCAGATTATCTTTAAAGACGGCACGGTGATGTTCTTTGACGGCCCTAAGGACATGTTTAAATTCTACTTTGATGTACCAAAGTACGCCCACGCAAAGACTCAGACAGATATTTCTGATATCTACGTCACAGAATACTATACGGCTAAACCGGTGGACGCCAAA
>JADFXZ010000145.1:1006-5769 GCA_015233265.1 Nitrospirota bacterium | reverse complement strand
TTGCCGTAGGGAGTGTCTGGGGGATAGGGGCAAACACGGCAGCGCTCTTAAACAAGCACGGGATATACACAGCGCTGCAGTTTGCAAGAAAAGACGAGGCATTTATCAAGAGATACCTCTCCAAGCCCTATCAGGCAATCTGGAGAGAACTCAACGGCAGGAGCGTCTTTGGCGTAATAACCGAGACAAAGAGCACCTACCAGTCGATAAGCAAGGCAAAGACCTTTACGCCCCCATCGGCGGATGAGGCGTTTGTATTTTCGCAGGTGTCAAAAAATCTCGAAAACGCCTGTATCAAGGCCAGGCGGTATAAGCTTGCAGCCACACGGCTTATTGTATTTATCAGGGGGCAGGATTACAGGAACTACGGGGTTGAACTTAGAATTGCCCCACCAAGTGCGCATCCCTATTATCTGATTGAACCATTAACAGAGGGGTTTAAAAAGCTCTACAAGACAAATATTCTCTACCGGCAGACAGGCGTTGTCCTCTCAGGGCTTGTCCCGATGACGGCTCAGGCTACACGCTGTTTGACGACATGGTAAAGATTCAGAAAATGGTAAAAATCTATGAGGCCCTCGACACCCTATCGGCAAAATACGGCAAACACACAGTGCACCACGGCACGAGCCTGCTCACCAAACAGCAGCTCCAGCACGAAGGAGACAGGCAGGACATTCCCGTCAGAAAAACGGCGCTATTCAAGGGTGAAAACCGGAGGCAGCGCCTGGGGCTGCCCGTGCTGAACATTAAGGTTTGACAGAACAAGCGGCAATGGGGCAGAATTTAGTTTTGATATTTACAATAATGAGGAGGATAAAGATGAAGCAATTGATGTCTATGTTACTGCCGGTCATGCTTATGCTTTCACTGGCAAACCTGGCATTTGCCGTGGATAAGCCGGAAACGAAGCCAACGAAGCCTATGTATAAGAAATACTACGAGGGTACTATCGGCAAGAACTTAGAGGTATCTATGACACTGGAGATTTATAAATCGGAAATCAGGGGAAGTTACCGCTATAAAAAACACAGGAAGGCAATAGGGTTAAAAGGCAGCCTCATGCCAGACGGCGTTTCGTTTGAACTGACGGAGTCAGCGGACAACAAAGTCAGCGGCAGATTTAAGGGGAAGTTTGCAAAGGACTACAATGAGTTGCAGGGGGAGTGGTCTGGCAAACAAACCCTGCCCTTTGCCCTTGCAGCGGCTGCCAATATTGTGATGGGCAAACAAAAAGAGTACAACATCGAATACGAGACCGTTGAGTTTATCTTGCCGGATAAGGAGCTTTCACAAAGACTAAACGCACAACTAAAGACATCAATTGCCTCCTTTTACAAGGAATATATCGAGTTTTACGAAGAGACCAAAAAAGATCCCCAAGCGGCGAAGGATATTACAACCAGATGGGAATTTACCCTGAACGTGGCAGACATTAATTACTTTCCCAATAAAATAGTCAGCATAACATATGACAACATGGTGGACACCTCAGGTGCTCACCCAAGTGTGGCCATAATCACCGTCAACATTGGCATAGGCAAAGACGGCCTCTATAGTATTACGCCCGCGATGATGTTTAAGAAAGACTCGGCTTATTTAAAGAAGATTGCGGATATTTACGTTAAAACTTTAAATAAAGAGGCAGAAGCCGACGGATTCGACCCGTATAACGACGACGATGTGAAATACCTGATTGAGGCGTTGAAAAGCTCAGATAAATATAAAATTCAGCAGGGAGGGATAGAGATAGCCTATCAACGCAGACACGCGGAGGGCACCCGATTTGTGCAGATTCCCTATGATAAGATAAAGACAATTATAGCGCCGGATGGACCGCTTGGATTGTTTATAAAGTGAAGACGCAGTTGATATACGGCAGCGGCAACTTGGTATTATATAAATACTCATGTTAATACCAAATGCAGAGCAATCATGATTCGTTACTAATATACTGAAATTCTACCAGTCGTTTATGTGTTCTATTAAGACTTGGCGAATTCTCGACCGCGCGCTCTATATCCCATGAATCATTAACAAATTCCGAAAGTTTACCGTTATAATTAGGGCCTATCTTGCCATAATATCTTGATAAAATGTCATCTTTTAATGCCCTGTCCTTTGATTTTTTTATAATCTCTAATAGCTTAAGTTTAGGATCTGCTATTTCATCTGGTTTGACGGGTATTTCCATTAAATTTACCTTTGCAAAATCTGAAAACCCCTCTCTGTCTGCCAGTAGCCACGATTCGACTTCTCTGACGGCAACCCTGAAAAGAAGATTTGGATGCTTTTGGAAAGTAATCCATTCACTTATTAATTCAGGTGCGCATTTCTTTTTATCGAGGTCGGTAAGAACAAAATATGGCGTGTGTTTCGAAGCATTGTTATAACCTTTGATATTTTTTTTAATTTTGACAAAACCACCTATGTTATAAGAATATCTAATAGAAAACTTATCATAACAGCTGAGCAATTTGCTTATTACCGCCCCACTAAGTGGATCTTCAAAAACAATATCTATATATATCATACTTAATACAACACTGATATAATTTTCTCAATATCTTTTGGAATAGTCATAGGCATAATGGCGTCGGCTGGGGTCATGCCTCCATCTATCATTGCGTTGACTTCGGGAACGCTTGAGGCTGCGATACATTTTGTCCCGTTGTCATCGGGTTGTAAAATTACGATCTCATGCGGCGAAATCCCTGTATCTTGAAGAAGGTCAACACTGTGGGTAGTCATAATAACCTGCCGTTTTGTTTGTTTCTGGATTTTATAAATTATCACCGGCAATTTAGCGATGATACCGGCATTCAGAGACAGCTCAGGCTCTTCCAACAGTAAAAGTCCGTCTCCTTCCAGTAAAGCCCATAACATGCCTATTATTCTAAGCGTGCCGTCAGAAAACTGCTCTTCGTTTTGCCATCCGGCTTGATGTCTCCAATGTTGCCATTTTGCCTCAAGATGAGGTTTGCCGGTTTCGTCCGTACTATAGTACAACTCCTTCAGCTGAGGTACAGTAATCCGCAAAGCCTTATCGATTTTGCCCAGCCTTGATCTTCTGATTTTTTCTGGCGTCTTGGCAAGTCTTTCCATAAAACCTCTGCCAAAAGGATCTCCCGGCATATCTGACCCCGAGAAGGCCTGAGGATATTTCAACAGCTGGGGAACTAAATGCAGGTAGTGCATCTTTTCCATGTATTTAGCAATATCCCAGAATTCTTCACTTGAGCTTTTCTGTTCAAGAAATGTCTGTTCAAGGAATTCATTGTTTTTGTTATCTTTAACATTAGGACGGTCAATTATCAGCTTTTTACCTTTCCATACCCTTTCATGGCTTAGGATAGGTTTCTCCTGTCCTTTTTTCTGCTCTATGCCAATTCCATATTTCCATTTTAGCTCAGTCGAACCAACATCTGCAATATGTACCTCAATGGCTATTTCAGTATCTCTTCTTGCCGATAAACACCTTATTTTAGAAATTCCGCCTCTTTCAGTGATTGCCTGCTGAAGACCGCCGCCGTCTTTAGCTATGTCGCGCAAGAATCTAAACGCATCGATTAGATTTGATTTCCCTGAGGCGTTTGGGCCAACAATAAACACTCTATCTTTCAGGTTAATGTCCGCATTGGCAAAATTCTTCCAGTTCTTAAGTTTAATACGTGATATTATCAATTATCAGCCCTCCTTATATTCAAGTATAGAATTTTCAACTGTCCTTCCTCCAGAGCGTTACCTGAATCGGCTCGGCAAATATCTCCTCCGATTTCTCTACTAGTCTCTGAATATAGGGCATTGCAAGGTGCGCATTAAGGTCAGCCTTGCTCTGCCATGTCTCGTAGAACATGAAATAGTTGGCGATTTCCTGCGACTGGTGAAGGTCATAGGATATGCAGCCACTTTCCTTGCGCGTGGGTTCAATCAGCGCCAAAAGCTCCTGCTTTACCACATCGAGCATCCCCTCCTTTGCCTTTATTAACGCCATAACCGTTACCTGAGTGTTTTCCATGCCACAGTCCCTCCTTAATTATAATGTGTTTTATTGTAACAAATAAGTGTAATTATTATCTGTGCCGGCGCGGCACGTTTATGTATTTAAGCTGACGATTGTCACGGCCTCGCCGCCCGTGTCTCTGTCACCTTTTTTAAATGATTTAACCAGCGGGTGGCCATCTAAGTGTTCTCGTACCGCCCTTGACAGAGTGCCTGTGCCTAAGCCGTAATCGGCAATTGAGGCGTCATTGAGATAGCGCTCAAGGGCTGATAGGGCGGGGTCTACGCGCTGCCCGACGAGGTTGATTTCGTATGGGATATAGCTGGTCAGCCCCATGAGGCCGCCGCTGCCGGGCTGCGGCCTCATGGGGGCAACAGCTGGCTGCTCCACCGCGTGAGCAAGTTCACTAATGGGCAGTTCGACCTCGCGGTCTCTGACCAGGACAGTTGCGCGTCCCTTTTTTATGTTTACCGAGATGACTCTACCATCGGCGTCAAGTCCTTTTACGTGTATGGACGCACCGGGCGTGAGGTTATCTATCTCCGGTGTATCAGCGTTTTGCAGCGCGCGTCTTTCCTGCCGTATATTGGCAAGTCTCTTATCTATATTAATGACCAGCTGTTTTGCCCTCAGAGTGTCAGCCTTTGAGAGCTCCGCTCGTATCTCTTTGGCCTCTGCCCTGAGCGTGGTGAGCTGCCTTTGAGCCTCGTCGTTGACCTTTAGAAGCCTCGTAGTTTTTTGCCTCTTAATTTCCTCAAGT
>JADFXZ010000145.1:490-992 GCA_015233265.1 Nitrospirota bacterium | reverse complement strand
CTCGTCTTTGAGCGCGGCTGCCTCGTCATTTAG
This sequence comes from Nitrospirota bacterium, assembly GCA_015233265.1. Classification (GTDB taxonomy): domain Bacteria; phylum Nitrospirota; class Thermodesulfovibrionia; order Thermodesulfovibrionales; family Magnetobacteriaceae; genus Magnetominusculus. The sequence goes on along the minus strand of JADFXZ010000145.1, from coordinate 959 downwards.
GGCTTGCAGGCGCTGGGTATCGCGTTCATACTGTTGGATTTTCTGCCTTAAATCTGACATCAGGGATTCCATTTTTATCTCGGCGCCGGACATATTGCCCCTGGCGTCCTTTATTAAACGGCCGTCAAGGCCGAAGTGTGCCGCTATCTCAAAGGCGTATGATGTACCCAACTCCCCCGGGGAAAGTTTATACGTAGGCTTAAATATCCTCTTCGCGCCGTCTTTGTCATCTGTAGTTATCTCCATAATCATAGACCCAACGGTGATATGCTCCGCGGTGGCCGCAAATATCTTCAGCAGCCTTAAATGCGTTGTGACCACCGTAAGTGCCCCAAGTGATGTGAGGCGCTTGAGAATTGCCGCCCCCAGCGCCCCGCCCTCGTCAGGGTCTGTGCCCGAGCCAAGCTCATCGAGCAGCACGAGGGTTTCGCTGTCGCTTTGTTGAAGTATCCTTGAAATGCGCCCTATG
>JADFXZ010000145.1:0-458 GCA_015233265.1 Nitrospirota bacterium | reverse complement strand
TGTCCTCTATAGACTGCTCATCGCCGATGTCTACAAATACCCTCTTGACAAAGGCAACGCTTGAGCCGGAGAGGGCCGGGATGTGCATCCCAGACAGCGCCATCAGGTGCAGCACCCCGATGGTCTTAATGGCCACTGTCTTGCCCCCGGCGTTCGAGCCGGTGATGACCATCGAGCTGTGCCGCCCTCCCAGTGTGAAATCAAGCGGGACTACAGCCCTGTTGTATCTTTCAAGGGTTTTGATAAGGAGCGGATGGCGTCCTTTGATAATATTTATGTGCCTGTTAGCGTCAATCAGCGGGGCAGCCATCTTAAGTGCGTCAGCAAATGCAGCCTTGGCCATTACGCTGTCAAGTTTAACTACCAGGTGGTAGTCCTTCTCTATCTCATTCAAGCTGTCGCGTATCAGGCCGGAGAGCCTTTTTAGGATCTTAAACTCCTCGATTATCTGTTCTGAG
>JADFXZ010000144.1 GCA_015233265.1 Nitrospirota bacterium | reverse complement strand
TAAAGGCCGCCATTGTCATTACGATAGGAAAGACAGTGGTGATATGCCCGATGTCCATTTGCTCAAGAAGACTGCCCCTAAATATGATGTTTACTCCCGAAGAGAAGACGGCATACAATATAACCACAGCGGCAACCACTATTAAGGAACGCTGTACCCGCACCGATTTATCCATTATGGCCGCTGCCCCGGCAAGTGGTATGAAAGTCATCGTGCTCAGCGATGACACGATAAATCCATTATGAAGATTTTTCAGAAATCCCGCAAGCGAGACCGCCTCATACACATAATGCCTGTGCGAAAACGGCACATATTTATACAGACCATAAAGCACCGGCACACATACCAGAATATACCCAAGCCACACTATCGATGTCTTTATCAGCGGCTGGAGCGTCGAGTTTTGACCTTCGGGGCGTAGCAGCGCAATTAGAAGAACTTCTAAAATGAAAAAATACGGCAGAGTCAGCACCGGATATGACAGCGCTACAAATAGATTTAATATTATCAGCTTGAGGATTCTCTTAGCGCCCCACGCCTTATCCCAGCTCCATACGAAATAAAGAGGAAAGGCATAACTAAACGTGTACAACACAAACAGGCTCGACAGCTGCATACTTAAAGCAAAATACACGCCGCCAACTACCGCTGCCCACCCGGCCACATTTAAGTATCCACTGAGAAACCTGTACATCCCGTATCCAGCCGCGCTCATCAGGGCAATCAGGAGACCGCCGTAGACTGCCCAAAGCGGTACAAACTGCGCGACTATGTTGAGAATGTACATCGGACTGTGATGCCATGCGTATGCCGGTGCCCCGCCAGGCCAATTTGGATACCAGAAGTACAGGCCGTGTTTAAATAACAGCTCTCCCATCGGCTTATATCTGGGGAAGTCTGTCTCGAATATGTCGTGTAGTTGGACAGCCGCAAGCGGCCCAAGGGTCAGCTTGTCAATAAAAAACACAGCGGCAACCGCCGCAAAAAACAGGGCAGTGCGCCTGCCATCTCTTAAAATATGCTCTTCTATGTAGTGTTTAAGCAAAGCAATACATCTTTTTTTTCAGCTGAGTCTTGTCGCCTCCAGCTGAATCCTGCCCCGCGTCAGACATTGGCAAATTGATTCGGTTTTAATATCTTATATCCCTTGAGCAATTCCACAATGCCGCTGTCAAGACAGTGCACTGGCTTAAAGCCTATGGATTCAATCTTATCGTTACTTACGACATAGTCACGCTTGTCGGGGTCTTCTCCTACAGGGGCGGCGTGGATATACAGATTTGGGATGTATTCTTTTATTTTTTCACAAAGCTGCCTTTTTGTTATATTTGCGCTGCTTAGTCCAACGTTGAAAGGCTCTCCGGCCATTTTATCGTAGTTTTCCATAGCAAACATAAACGCGCGGGCGACGTCTCTGACATGGATGTAGTTTCTGCGAAAATGCTCTTCAAACAGCACGATAAAGCCGTCTTTATATGCCCTGTAGGTAAAATCGTTTACGAGCAGGTCCATTCTCATTCTCGGACTCATGCCAAATACGGTGGCAAGGCGCAGCGTAACGGCGTTGCCTCTATCAAGCAACGCCTGTTCAAGTATGACCTTAACCCTGCCATATTCTGAGACTGGCCTAAGCGGAGACTTCTCCGTGCAGAACGCATCCTTTTCCCCGATGCCGTAGCCGCTGTTCGTTGTTGGAAATATTACTTTTTGCGATGGGGAGAGCTTGCCAATCATATCCATCATCGCGTCATGGTTTACGAGGGTCGTCAGAGTTGGGTTCATCTTACAGGCTGGTGCCCCTACGATGGCGGCAAGCGGCATGATAACGTCAAAGCTGGGGATAAGCGAAGAGATCAACCCGGAGTTGCATATATCCCCTTTTATGAAATCAAAGCCCTCATAGGCACAACACTCAAGCAGCGAAACCTGCCCGAACAACAGCGAATCAACCACTGTTACTTCATGCCCGGCCTTCAACAGCTCAGGCACCAAGACAGAGCCAAGATAACCGGCGCCGCCCGTAACCAATATCTTTTCTTTTCCCATTTTATCCTTTGCCTCTCCTTTTAGAAATCATACACGAATTTGCGGAAACCCCTTAGCTTATCCCCTAAGGTAGTACGGATAGTATATCATTTAAATGAATATTTTCAAGTGGACTCTCAGATTTATTACATGAGGCAGCACACTGCGCTTGCGCAACCCAATGAACTATGCCGTTGGGTTTATACCAGTAACAGTCTGAGAACCTGAGTGTTTTCTAAAACGGGCAGGGCAGAAATCAGACAAAACCAAGACGATTGATTATTATTTTTCCTCAACCTTGTCCGCATCCATACCTATGCCTGTGTGCATATCGACAATGCCGGCCTCGTCCACCGGATGTGATAAGGTCAATAATTTTCTCTTTCTCAGCACAATGCCAACTGTAACCACGCACAAGGCATAGAGAATTTCTATAACACGCGTTGTCTGAGGGCCAGGCCGAATGAGATGCTCCATAAATGGGTCGGTCATCATCAGTTCAGCTCCTATTCTGCCAAGTGCCGCGCCTGATATAAAGATTATAAAAGGATACCTGTCCAGCAGGGCGGCAAGGACATTGCTTGCTAGAAACACTATAGGTATACTTACAGCTAACCCGGTAATCAGCAGAGAGAGGTTCCCTTTTGAGACAGCCGCTACACCGAGCACATTATCGAATGACATAGTTAAATTTGCAATAACTATTATCTTAATGGCTTGTAAAAGGCTTGTGGAGCGCTCCCCCTCAGCCTCATCCTCACCTATCTCCACACAGCGCTTAATGGCAATAATTGAAATTATCACCCCGCCGAAAGACCTTATATACTTTATTTGAAGCAGTTCCGAGACATAGAAAATCAATATGATATTGATAATAAAAGAACACGCCGCCCCAATTATCAAACCCTTCTTCCGGCTGCTTTGAGGCAGGGATTTAACCGCCATGGCAAGCACAATAGCATTATCGCCAGACAACACGAGATTAACCAGTATTACATTTAAAAAATCATAAAACAGATTTAAATCCATCGTCATTGACCACTCATAGATATGATTTTATCGCGCATATCGGTAGCCTCCCACGGTAGATCCATATCAGTTCGGCCAAAGTGGCCATATACCGCAAGTTTTTGGTAAAAAACCCCTGCGTTTGCCTTGTTTGGCAGGTATCTGAGGTTGAATTTCTTTAGGATTGCAGGCAGCCTGAAGTCAAATAACGACGCTATTATATCCTCGATCTTCTCGTCATGTATCTTTCCCGTGCCGTACGTATCCACCTGAATACTCACTGGTTTGGCAAGCCCAATAGAGTAACTCACGTGCACTTCACACTCCCGTGCAAGGCCAGCCGCTACCACATTTTTTGCCGCATAGCGCGCCATATATGCCCCCACCCGGTCGATTCTCAGCGGGCCTTTGCCGCTTAGGGCAGCATCGGAGTTCCTTGCGTAGCCGCCGTATGTGTCCATTGCCTTTTTTCTGCCTGTGAGACCGGAGTGTGACGAGGGTCCGCCGGTTACAAACGCCCCATCCGGGTTTATAAAGATTCGAGTCTTGTCATCGAGCCCTATAGGCTCATCTGCAAAGGCCGGATCTATCACACGCTGTCTGATATCTGTCCTTAATCTCTCTATTGACGGCACACTGGATTCCTCCTGACAGGCCTGCACTATTATGCTGTGTATCCTGTAAGGGTGACGGTTTTTGAACTCCACACCGACCTGCACCTTGCCGTCGGGGGCAAGATAGGGCAGTATGTTATCAAGATGTGCACCGGCAAGCCTTGTTGCAATCTTATGGGCAAGCCATATTGGAAGCGGTATCAAAGATGGCGTCTGATTACAGGCAAACCCGAAGATGGTTGCGTTGTTTTTCACCACTATATCGTCCATCTCGCTGTCTGACATCGTGTGTTCGTCGTATTTGCTATTTGGGACAGACTTCAGTTCCTTGAGGCTTGTAATAATACTGCATGTCTTGTCGTTAAACGCCTTTTTGTTGTAACCAATCCGGCGTATTACCTTTCTTGCGATATTGGCAAAATCCATGACGGCCTTAGACTCGAACATCGCCGCTATGAACACAATAGATGTTGAGACGGCGCACTCGGCAACAATTCTCGTATTGGGGTCCTGCTGAATGGAATGGTCCACTATGGCGTCACTAATCTGGTCACACAATTTATCGGGATGTCCAGCCGTTACGGACTCCGATGACAGCATAAAGTCATTGTTCATAGAGTGTTTACCTCCGCTGGTACTGTTTTTACTGGCCTTTTTGTTGCCTCATTTATTAACAGGGGAACGACTGACGCAGCTGCCGTCACCAGCGCGTCTGTAAGAGTAACCGGTGATATTCTCAACAAATTCCGCAGACCAGGCACGCTCAGGGCAAGAATCTGCAACAAGAACGACCCCGTAAGGGCGATGTTCATATACTTATTGGGCGGCAGTGTCTCTTTGTCGAATATAGTGTGTTTGTCCGTTCGGCAGCTTATAGCGTGAAGGAGCTGTGAGGTCGAGAGGCTCAAAAACGCCAAACTGCCCGCCTGCGGCGAAACGCCATATTTAGAGATGCCATAGGCATATGCCCCAAGCGATGCGCCGCTCATTGTCAGCGACTCAAACGCGATTCGCTTAAAATCCTTCGCTCCGATTATATCTTCGTCGGGGCTTCTGGGGGGCTGGCTCATTATGTCCGGCTCCGGCTGCTCTAACGACAGCGCAATACCGGGGAATATGTCTGATATAAGATTTATCCACAACAGCTGAATAGTGGACAGCGGATGACCAAAGCCTGCCGCAATCGAGGCAAACATGACCATTATCTCACTCATATTCGTTGACAGAAGATAGTGGACAGATTTCCTGATATTGCTGTATATCGCCCGCCCGTGGCTTACCGCGATTATCATCGTCTGAAGATTGTCGTCTTCCAGAATTACATCGGCAATTTCACGCGATACATCAGTGCCCGCGCGCCCCATCGCAATGCCAATGTTGGAGGCCTTCAGGGCAGGCCCGTCGTTTATCCCATCGCCCGTCATAGCCGTAATCCTCCCCGCCCTTTGCAAGGCACGCACTATCTGCAGCTTTTGGGCCGGGCTTACGCGGGCAAAGACGTTTATATTTGCACATAATGCCGTCAATACATCCGGGCTTAGTTCGCTCAAACTGGTCGAATCAAGGATTTCAATCTGACCGTCATCGCCAAGGTCTAACTCCTTGCCTATGGCGTAGGCCGTTGGTACCTGGTCTCCCGTTATCATTATTGTGTCTATTCCTGCAGTGTGAAATGCCCTGATTAACTCTGCGGCCTCCGGCTTAACCGGGTCTGCCATGCCTACAAGCCCAAGCCATGTCAGCCCTGAGGACAGGTCTGCCGTGTCATCGCCATCGACGAATTTATATGCCACAGCCAGTACCCTCAGCGATTTACCGGCCAGTATCTCGTTTTCGTTTTGAATCTGCTCCCTTTCGCCGTTTATAAATTCATGCTCTATACCGTCTTTCAGATAGAACTTACATAAATCCAGCACCTCTGCCGGTGAGCCTTTAACGGCGGCCAGTTTCCTGCCCCCAGCACCTCCAAAGACGCCGCTGCCGCTGAATTTGTGCAGCGTAATCATGTAATTGTTACCCTCAGACCGGTGCTTTATCTTTAACAGCGGGTAACTCTTTCTCATATGCAGGACATCCATCCCTGAGGGGCTTCCGGCAATGGCTACCACTGTGCTGGCACTTGGCATAAATA
>JADFXZ010000143.1 GCA_015233265.1 Nitrospirota bacterium | reverse complement strand
ATTTTCATTGGCGGGGGCGAATGTTGGCCATATTCATGTATGTTTCGCGGGAATCCAGGAAAGCATCGATCATGGCTAAAATTATTGGTAATTTCTGCCCGTTATTTCAAATGCGTTCGCCCTGCGAGACGAAGGGTCTAATGGCGCTTGCCTTTATCGCTATCCTCTGTTAAACTAAGGCCGTTATGCCATTGGGATATGGGGTTTTATCAAGCGGCAACATCGATAGTAATTTATCGGGCGGGATTGTGCAGGTCTCGGTTTTTAAGGAATGGGGAGGCACGACTCAAGACGTCTCGCGACTGATAGAGCGCTGCCGGGACATGGGGCTGCGATATGTCATACATCCGGTTGGATATTATCTGTCTGAGACACGGGAGCACGAGCGAGCACAGACGCTTGATTTCTTACGTCGTCTTGCAGAGATGTCCCCTGATGCCATCATCGTTCATGACGAGGGGGCGCCGTGGGGGGCGCGCCTTGAGGGAATCTTCGAACGCTGTTACGTAAGGGCAGTTGAGGAGCTCTCCACTATATGCCGAGTATCAATAGAAAACGCCCACAACACGCCTGACATCAGATGGTTCTGGGGGCGCTATGCCGCCTCAATCACGCTTGACATAGGGCATGTCGAGGCCGCTGGCATCAACTCAATTGAATTTGTGAACACTCTCGATAACGAGACAATAGAGAAAATCGATTTCGTCCACATACACAAGTGTAACGGCAAGCGCTCAGACGGCTCAAACGACCACTGGGGGCTTGATGACCAGTGCAGGGAACTACATGCGCTGAGGCAGTTGTTAAAGAGAAAAAAGTCAGCCGGCATAATCGTCGAGGTGGTAGAACATGACCAGATACTTAACACCTTAAAACTTATAGAACCCTTAATGATGGAGGAACAATGCTCGTAATACCGGCAATTGATTTAAAGGATGGTTCGTGCGTACGGCTCCTGCAAGGCAGAAAAGAAGCAGTTACCAAGTACTCCGAAGACCCCGCCGCAACGGCCAGAAGATGGGTGACCGAAGGGGCGCAACTTATTCACATAGTTGACCTTGACGGGGCGTTTACCGGGCAGCAGAGCAACATCGAGAGTATTAAAAACATAAGAAAAACTGTGGACGTTCGGCTTGAGGTTGGCGGCGGCATTCGGGACTTAGAGAGGATTAAACTGCTTGATTCAATCGGCATAGACAAGATAATTCTTGGCACAATAGCAATCAAAGACCCGGCATTGCTTCGTAAGGCGTGTGAGATGTTTCCACAGAAGATAGTCGTGGGGATAGACGCGAAAAAAGGCAGGGTTGCAATCAAAGGGTGGGAGGAAATCACTGAGACCACGGCCTCTGCCCTTGCCAAAGAGGTTGAGGCCGCCGGTGCCTCTGGGATTATCTACACAGATATAGCAAAGGACGGGATGCTTATGGGCCCAAACGTGGAGGCCACGGCGGAGATAGCCAATCTCGTAAGCATCCCCGTAACGGCCTCAGGCGGCGTTGCCTCTTTAAAGGACATAGCAGCGCTGATGGCAATCAAAGGACTCTACGGCATAATAACCGGAAAGGCTGTCTACTCCGGCGCTATCTCACTGAATGAGGCCATAGAGCTTGTGGGGAGGGGGTAGCGAAAATGTTGGCAAAGCGCATCATACCATGTCTTGACGTTAGAGATGGAAGGGTTGTAAAGGGGATTAACTTCGTAAACATTCGCGACGCCGGAGACCCCGTCGAAAACGCCGTGTTTTATGACGAACAGGGGGCTGACGAGCTGACGTATCTTGATATAACCGCATCGCACGAGAAGCGTAAGATAATGCTTGACGTGGTGGAAAAGACCGCCACAGATGTGTTTATTCCGCTGACAGTAGGCGGTGGCATAGGCTCATTAGACGACATCCGGGACCTGCTTAACGCAGGATGCGACAAGGTATCTATTAACACCACGGCAGTCAACAACCCGGAGTTCATTGCCCAGGCCTCGGCACGCTTTGGCAGCCAGTGTATCGTAGTAGCCATAGATGCCAAACGCTGTACGGGCGAAGCTGGTGACAGCCCACAGTGGCTAAAGGACAGCGAATCCCTGACGAATCTAAACATTAAAGCGGGCAATGATGCAGCGCTCTGGGAGGTATACACACACGGCGGCAGGCGGGCAAAGGGCATTGACGCCGTAAGGTGGGCGCGATATATGGAAGATATAGGCGCCGGTGAGATACTCCTGACAAGCATGGACAGAGACGGCACAAAGATTGGCTACGACATAGAGCTGACCCGTGCGGTGTCTGAGGCTCTCAGCATACCGGTGATAGCCTCGGGCGGTGCTGGGCAGCTTAGTCACCTTTACGATGCCCTCGCCGACGGGAAGGCCGATGCCGTACTGGCCGCGTCAATCTTCCACTTCAGGGAACACTCAATTGCTGAGGCCAAGGAGTTCCTTCACTCTAAGGGCGTTACGATGCGGCTCTAACAGATGACTATGTCACGAAGAAGACTCCTGGGGCTTGCCCTTCTTAGTGAGGGCGGCCTCGTTGCCATAGCATTAGGGGCCGCTGCGTATTTTAAAAATATCGTCTTTATCTCCTCTTATGAACATATCCTTGTCGACATTGTCCTGGGACTGCTATTTGCCATGCCTCCACTGTCACTATTTTTACTGTTTTGCATCAGGCCACAGCACTTTTTAAACTCATTCAGGACGGTAATATTACGCGACGTCCGGCAGTTATTTGCTGGGTCAACCGCCCTTGACATCGCGGTAATCTCGTTAATGGCTGGAATTGGTGAGGAGCTGCTGTTTCGGGGAGTGCTTCAGGCTAAGATAGGCATCGTATGGTCAAGCCTGATATTTGGATTACTGCACTTTCTGACACTGGAATATTTCATAATTGCCACAGCGATGAGTTTCTATCTTGGTGAGCTGTGCATATATTTTAACGGGGTTATGGTACCGGTTGCCGCACATTTTGCCTATGACCTCGGCGCGCTGATTTATTTGCGGTTTATTTATAAAAACGGCGGCAATTCTCATATGCAATCACATCAGGGCAAACGCATTTGAAGAATCAGTCAGAAATTGCCTATGCTTTTGCCCTGATCGATGTTTTCCTTGATTCCCGCTTTACCGTAAAAATCATCCTAAGCCCATAAAAATGTAATTTAATCTGACTGGCTGCTGGGGGGTGTCATGACAGGGGCTGGTGTGCTTCGATTCGGTTTTTGTGGAAATAGGTAATTTCCATGTTACATTATTAATTACCTGTATAGAAATCAATATTTAACCTATTGATTATAAAATTCATTCATGTGATAATTACATACTAAAGAGTGCGTTAGTTTAGATGATATTGTCCACAGTCAATATATTTTATAAAGGCATTTAGTGCAGAGGCATCTCTTCTTAGCACATGTGCTCTTTAGTAGTTAGATGTTTGGCAGCCCCTTTTACTTCAAAATATTGAAGGGGCAGCGGCAGCATCTGAAGGCAGTAGCGGAGCAAGTGGCAGCGGCAGGAGGCTGTTGTGTAAGGGAAGGTTAAAAAAATCGAACAAAAAAATGAACGGAGGAATCAACAATGTTTCATAAAAAAATGATCTTGAAACGGATGATGAACTTGAGTCTTTTGGCAAGCCTGTTATTCTTTGCGCTTGTTTGCGGGGCATCCCCCGGGTTGGCAGCAACCGCGCCAGCGCTGTTATCCAACAGCACATATGCTGTCACTACAAGCACTTTTACGAATACCAACCTTGGGTCGTACACGTACATCGGTGGAGATATCTGTTGGAGTACACCATCTGCTACGCCAGCTACGACAATTACCGGCACGACACTTGTGCCTTGTTCTTCAACACAAATATCGGATCAAACCTCCGCCCTGGCGACCATTAATGGTCAAACCTGTACAGCTATAGGCGCTGAGGTTGATTTGGCTTCGGTAGCTATTTCAGGTAGTACCCCAGGGGTCATCCCTCCAGGATGTTATTTCAGCACCGGAGCAATGACTATAGGCTCAAAGGTTCACCTCAACGGCGCCGGCGTTTATATCTTCAGATCGGCGGCCCTTGGCACAGCGGCCAATTCCACCGTTTTCCTGGATAATGGTGCCTGTGCCGGCAATGTATTTTGGGCTCCCAATGCCGCCACGACACTTGCGGCAAACTCTACGTTTTCAGGTAATATCATCGATAACGCTAATGTCACTATAGGACACCTTGCAACCGTGGCAGGGCGGATACTGGCATCTGGTGGGACAGTCACACTGGACGCCAATGCGGTTACTGTCCCTGCTTCCTGCTCATCAGTAACGACGACACTTGGGTTGGTAAAGACGGTCAACAACATGGGCGGCGGTACGGCAACAGTGGGGCAGTTCACACTGAGCGCAATCGGCGACTCATCGACCGGACCGACGGTGATCTCAGGTACGACGCCGGTGGCGGCTGCTAATGCACCTGTTGGCGTCTACACGCTGACTGAGACAGGGCCGACGGGATATACTCCTGCGTACAGCTGCAGCGGCGGCGGCACGCTCTCCGGTAATAAATTGACAATCACGTCGGCTGATGCCGGTAAGGCCATCACCTGCACAATCGCCAACGCGTGGAATTCTGGCAGCTCGGCCAATCTTGGCCTCTTGACGACGGTCAACAACACAGGCGGCGGTACGGCAACGACGGGACAGTTTACTCTAACTGCAACCGGCGACTCATCGACCGGCCCGACGGCAATCACAGGTACAACACCGGTGGCGGCTGCTAATGCACCTGTGGGTGTATACACGCTGATGGAGACAGGGCCGGCAGGATACACGCCTACATACAGCTGCAGCGGCGGCGGCACATTGTTTGGCACTCAGTTGACAATCACGTCGGCGGATGCGGGCAAGACCATCACCTGTACAATCGCCAATACGTGGAATTCTGGCAGCTCGGCCAATCTTGGCCTCTTGACGACGGTCAATAACTCAGGCGGCGGTACGGCAACGGTTGGACAGTTCACACTGAGCGCAACCGGCGATTCATCCACAGGACCGACGGTGATTACTGGTACAACGCCGGTGGCAGCCCTTAATGCACCTGTGGGGGTTTATACGCTGACGGAATCAGGGCCGGCGGGATACACGGCCAGTTATAGTTGCAGCGGCGGCGGCACGCTCTCCGGTAACAAGTTAACAATCACGTCGGCGGATGCCGGCAATACTATCACCTGCACAATGGCCAATACGTGGAACCCTACCAATGCGCTGAAGCTGGGACTGCTCAAGACGGTAACCAACAGTGGCGGTGGTACGGCTGCTGTGGGGGCCTTCACGCTAAGCGCAACCGGCGACTCATCCACCGCGGCTATGGTAATCACAGGTACAACACCAGTGGCGGCTGTTAATACGCCTGTGGGTGTTTATACTCTTACGGAGACAGGGCCGTCGGGATACACGGCCAGTTATAGTTGCAGCAGCGGCGGCACGCTCTCCGGTAATCAGCTGACGACCACGGCAACCGACGCGGGCAAGACAATCACCTGCACAATTGCCAATACGTGGAATTCTGGGAGTTCTGGCCAGTCATTCAATCTTGGCCTACTCAAGACAGTGACTAACACTGGTGGCGGCACGGCTACAGTAGGGCAGTTTACGCTAAGCGCAACCGGCGATTCAACGACCGGTCCGATGGTGCTCACTGGTACGACACCGGTAGCGGCTTCGATTGCACCTGTGGGTGTTTATACGCTGACGGAGACAGGGCCAACTGGATACACGGCTAACTATAGTTGTAGTGGCGGCGGCACACTCTCAGGTAAT
>JADFXZ010000142.1:2393-5801 GCA_015233265.1 Nitrospirota bacterium | reverse complement strand
AAAAAACTCAGCTTCTACCGCATGTGCTTGATGGAGAATAAATTTACCGTGAGGTGTAGCTGCCTCCCTTGACGTAAACCCCAATGCCTACGTAATTGTGGTGTTTTTCAAGTATAGTGCGGCGGTGGCCGTCATCTGGCGGTACTTCGGCCATGAACAGGTCGTGTCCTTTGAGCGCTAATTCGGCGATTGATTTGTCGTCTGTGGCAATTGCTGTTGTGCTCTTAAAGAGGCAGACGTTCTCAGCCACATGTCCATCGCCGCCCTCATCCAGATTATAGCGATGAAAGGGGCGGCTGCCGTTAAGTGCCGTATGACCAAAGAAATCCCCCTCGAGCATTGCCTCACAGTGGCGCTGTGCGGCCTTTGACGCGGTATCGTCAAGGCTCACCGGCGGCAGGCCGTGGGAAGCCCTGGATTTGTTAATATGAAGAAGCTGCTGCGTCTTTAATGAAATAACCGCTGATGAGGTAGTCTTTGCAACTGGCTGTGGATGTGCTTGCGCGGTTGGCTGCAACTGCGGCAGATGGGACGCGGCATGGGTTTCCCTGTCCGCAGTCTCTTTGGCGGGGATAGCTACCGGTTCATTCACCGTGCCAGAAAACTTATACTGCCATGCGACAACGCCTGCAAACACAATACCTATAACAACAATTAAAAGCGTCCGCACTTGCATCTGCTGGTTATCGCCCCGACCAGTTCAGATAATTTGAAAACTCATGTTCAAAGTTATCGCTTAAAATACCCTTACCAAGCGTCTCTTTTATCTCCGCAATTTCCCAAAACCGCACTTCGTCTATCTCCTCGGGGTTAAACTTAATCTCTGCGTTGTGGATGTAGGAGTATGAATGCACAAGCTCGGATTCGATGTCGTTTGAGTGAATATACTTATACATAAATCGAGGTGAGGCGCAGCTGCAGGGCGGCCCCTCACTGCTGCACTCTTGGGCGGGTATTGTGATTCCCAGCTCCTCCTGCATCTCCCGCAGCACTGCCGCTTCTATCGTTTCACCCGCGTCAACGTGCCCCCCGACTGAGGTGTCCCACACAATGGGGGCAAACTCTTTTTTCATTGAGCGCTTCTGAAGCAGTAGCCCGCTATCAACACCAAGTACAAAGAAATCGACGATGCTATGGAGCAATGTATTATTGCCCTGGACCTCGCCTCGCCTCGCCTGCCCGATTATCTGCCCCTCCGGTGTGACAATGTCTAATAGCTCATCTGCTACTGTCATCCCAAAAGCCTTCTTAATATCTCGTTGACGGCCTTGGGATTGGCCTTGCCCTTGGTTTTCTTCATAACTTCTCCTACGAAAAATCCGGTCAGTTTAGTCTCACCAGCCTTGTATCTGTTAGTCTCATTTGGGTTTTCAGCAATGACCGCCTCTACGGTCTTCTCAAGCTCGCCTATGTCAGAGATTTGCACGAGGCCTTTTTCTTTGACCAGTTCCCCTGCCGTCTTGCCAGTCTTAAACATGTCCTCAAAGACGGTCTTGGCAATTTTCAGATTAATCGTGCCGTCTGATACCAGTGTTATCAGGCCGCACAGATGCGCGGGTTTAACGGGGGATTGCTCTATGTCGATGCCGGTTTCGTTTAACAGTCTCATCAGCTCACCCATCATCCAGTTGCTGACGTCTTTGGGGTTAGCACCTAAACTTACGGCCTCTTCAAACCACGCCGCCGTCTGGCGTTCACTTGCCAATAAGTCCGCGTCATAGGGCGGCAGCTTAAACTGCCCTATGAATTTTTGAATCTTGTCATCGGGCAGCTCCGGGATTGCCTTTTTCATCTCTGAAAGCCACCGCTCATCAACAACGAGCGGCACGAGGTCTGGCTCAGGGAAATATCTGTAGTCGTGAGCCTCTTCTTTTGAGCGCATGGACTCGGTGATACCAGCGCTGGTGTTCCACAGCCGTGTCTCCTGAATAATGCGCCCGCCTTCTTTGAGTACGCGCCTCTGGCGTTCTATCTCATACTCCAGCGCCTTTTCTATGAATTTAAAGGAGTTGATATTCTTTATTTCAGTTTTTACGCCGAGGGCCTCTTGCCCCAGCGGCCTGATTGATACATTGGCGTCGCAGCGCAGTGACCCCTCCTCCATGTTGCCGTCACACACGTCAAGATACCGCAATATCGATCTTATCTTACGCACATAGGCGGCGGCCTCCTTAGGCGTCCGGATGTCCGGCTCTGAGACTATCTCCATCAGCGGCACCCCAGCCCTGTTTAAATCAACATGGCTTGCCGCCCCCTCGTGGATATTCTTCCCAGCGTCCTCCTCCATGTGAATTCGTGTCAGATTTATGCGGCGGTCTTTGCCGTCAACGTTGAGCATAACAAAACCGCCTTCGCAGATTGGCAGTTCATACTGGCTTATCTGATAGCCCTTGGGCAGGTCTGGATAGAAATAATTCTTTCTGGCAAACCTGCTGAAGGCAGATATGCGGCAGCCTAACGCAAGCCCCGTCTTTATCGTAAACTCAAGTGCCAGTTTATTAATCACTGGCAGCACGCCGGGCATCCCAATACACACCGGACAGGTCTGCGTATTTGGCTCAGCGCCGAATTGCGTCGGGCATGGGCAGAACATCTTCGATTGTGTCTTCATCTGGGCATGTATCTCAAGCCCTATGACCGTTTCATAAGTTAAAGTATCTATTGAGGTTTTCATATGGCTGGCCTCCTTTTATACCATCCCGCGGCGCGTTCATAGGCGTGAGCGGCTCTTAAAATCTCAGCCTCGCCAAAGTGCCTGCCTATCAATTGAAGCCCTACGGGCAGCCCGACGGAGTCAAAACCGCACGGTATGGATATGCCCGGAATGCCTGCAAGGTTTACTGATATAGTGAAAATGTCGCTTAGGTACATCTGGAGCGGGTTATCGGCCTTTTCGCCTATCTTAAAGGCCGTCGTTGGAGATGTGGGTGTAGCTATAACATCAACAGCCTTGAAGGCCTCATCGAAGTCGCGCTTTATCAGTGTGCGCACCTGCTGTGCCTTCTTGTAGTAGGCGTCATAATATCCTGATGAAAGGGCATATGTGCCCAGCATTATCCTGCGCTTAACCTCAGGGCCAAATCCACTGGCGCGTGTTTCCATATACGTGTCAATCAGGTCACTGCCACTGACGCGCAGGCCATATTTCACGCCATCATAACGGGCGAGATTAGAGCTTGCCTCGCTTGTTGCTATGATGTAATAAGCGGCCACGGCGTAGGCCGTATGGGGAAGTCTTATAGCAATTACCTCAGCCCCAAGCCGCTGCATTTCGGCAATGGCGGCCCGAACGGCAGTCTCTACATCTTTGTCCATGCCGTCAATAAAGTATTCTTCCGGGATGCCTATCTTCATGCCCTTTAAGTCATGCAACAGTGCCGCCGTGTAATCGGGGATGTCAATATGGGC
>JADFXZ010000142.1:0-2328 GCA_015233265.1 Nitrospirota bacterium | reverse complement strand
CATTCTTAGTGATTGGGCCAATCTGGTAAAGCGACGAGGCAAAGGCCACAAGGCCGAAGCGCGATACGAGGCCGTATGTGGGTTTAAGCCCTACGACGCCGCAAAACGCAGCGGGCTGGCGGATTGACCCTCCCGTGTCCGAACCCAGCGCGGCAAGGCACATATCAGCCGCAACGGCCGCTGCCGCTCCGCCGCTGCTGCCTCCGGGTGCACGACTTAGGTCCCACGGGTTTTTCGTCGTAAAAAACCCGGAGTTCTCTGTTGAGGAGCCCATAGCAAACTCGTCAAGGTTTGTCTTGCCGGTTAGTATATAGCCTGCCTCGGCAAGTTTACCGGTAACGGTGCTTTCATAGGGCGGGGTGAATCTCTCAAGTATCTTCGAGGAGCATGTCGTGCGCACACCCTTGATACACATATTGTCTTTAATGGCTATTGGTATGCCGGCAAGCGGGCCGCGGCTGCCCTGTTCTAATCGTGCAGCCTGCTGCAGTGCCACATCCTTTGTAACGGTTACGTATGCCTTGACGCTGGCATCGATTGCCTCTATGCGGCCAAAAACCGATTCTAAGAGGTCTGCCGGGGTTAGTTCCTGTGGTGAAATAAGCCCTGCCGCCTCTGCTGCCGTTAATCTAAACAATTCCAAATATAAATACCTCCCGCAGTTCTTCTGTTACAGAGATTCTATCACTATTGCGGCGTCAAGTGCAACATGGACACAACCGCAGTGCCCGTGATATACTAATTCAATGGAAATGTTAGAGATCGACTTTGATTTAACAGAGATAATAAATGGGGAGGAAGTCGTGGGGCCTAGTCCGTTTGATAAGCATCAGGATGTTGTTTTTAATTTAGCCGAAATTCTGCGCAGCTTCGTAAAGGCAAATCAATTAGGGAAGCTTTACATAGCTCCGCTTGACGTAATCTTTGAGGATGGCCTAAACCGGCTTCAGCCCGATATTCTGTTTATCAAAAAGGAAAACTTGGGCATTGTCAGAGGTTGGGTACGCGGTGTGCCTGATATGGTATGTGAGATAGTATCGCCATATAGTTTCGACCAGGATACCGGCGTTAAGAGGGCTGTCTATGAGAAATACAGGGTGTCTGAGTACTGGATAGTCATACCGGAAATTCAGGAGATTCGCGTCCTGGCTATTGAAGGCGCAAAGTATAAGCTGCATTCGTTAGCGGTAATTGAAGGCGCTGTTACCTCTAAGGTCATCGAAGGACTTGAGGTCAACCTGAGGGATATATTCGAGTAATCAGCATCTGCCCTTAAGACCTCAAAGCCTCCAACATCGACAAAACCGCCTGGCTTGCCCCAACACAGTAAGCGTCAAAAAGAACCATTTTTAACATATGCGGCAGCAGATGTCATAATGAGTCGAAACAAGGAGGTTCATGACTGTAGTCCTCTAGTTGTAGATGGTTTTAAAGGTCTTTAATCTTTGCCGTAACACTGCCCTGCGCCTAAGACATTCATTAATGTATAAATAGTAATAATAACAAATATATAGAACATATTTATTAATCTAAACATTTAATATATACATCCTGTTAATATTAATTCCAAAATAACTCCCTGCCCTTAGCCTTTCCGTCCGGGTGATATGTGTCGCGGTTAAAGACGCGGTTAAAGTCGAGGGTCATCTTCCCTGTTGTCAAGTCGTAGATGCAGTACCACGGCTCGGTCGCGGCCGGGGAGTTGTTGTCGTGGCCATGGACTTGAATCATAACTGATTTCGAGTCGCTTGACCATTGAACGGCCTCCACGTATATGTGATGAAATTCTGGAAGCTTATATTGTGTATGGGCATGTTTAAATATGGCCCACGCCTGGGGATTGAGAAGTTTGATTTCCTTATATTTCAGGCCGTTGAGTTGTTGGAATAAAAGGGCGTCTATTCTGGAGGGACCAAGTTTATGGTTTATGACAAGCCATTTCTCATCCGGTGAAATCAGCACATCCGCGTCATGCCTGAATGAGAACAGGAGCTCTTTCTTTGATAGATCTTTATCTGAATACAGCCAGATGTCTCCGGTATAAGTATAAATATCCTCGCCATCAACATAATATCTTATGATGATATTTCCTCCCGGAGACCAGCCGTCTTTCAGCAGATGCTTTTTAGGCGTCTTATCTTCGCCAAAACAATGGCCTTGGCCTACGAGATGTACTAACACACAAATAGCAATAATTACAGATATATATGACACATTAGTTAACTTAATCATTTAACTTCCTCCTCATTTAATGTTTATATATTTTTCTGCTCTTAGCCTTGCCGTTCGGGTGATATGCGTCGCGGTTAAAAACACGGTTGAAGTCGA
>JADFXZ010000141.1 GCA_015233265.1 Nitrospirota bacterium | reverse complement strand
ACGGCGTCGCTGGTAGTAGTGACGGGAATCATGGGGGCGGTTACGCAGTTTCTTTTGAGCGGCAAGGGGCCGGAGGGCATCACGGATTTATACTATCCCAAGACGGGCAATCTCGACGAATACGGCAATCCAGAACGAATCAGCTATCCCACATACATGAAAGACATAGTATCATATGGCAAGCACCCGTTTACGACGATAACGAACAAGGTACACCCGCTGATGTCGTTAGTATCAGACATGCTCAATAACAAGGATTTCTACGGCCATAAGGTGTATAACGAGGGCGACCCTCTTACACGGCAGGCGATAGACATTGCTAAGCACACAGCCCTGGCGTTTGAGCCGTTTGCAAGCAGAGGGATCAGGCAAAATTGGAAACAAAACTTCGGGCATTTAGATGTGAAGGTATTGTTTCCGATGGTTGGGATTACACCGGCACCGGCGGCGATAAGCAAGACCGCGGCACAAACGGCAATGGATGAGGAACGAGCGGGGAAGGCCCCGGCCGGTGGACGCAACACGAATGAGCAGAATCGGGTAGACCTGAAACTGCAGATAGAGCGGCTTATGAAAAAAGACCCCGTTGAAGGACAGCAGCTCTTGAAAGAGAATCTAAGTAAGTTTTCCTCGAGGGAAGTAAAGAACATCGAGATGTCCCGCGGCATATCACCGTACAGGGCGGCGTTTCAGCGATTGCCTATCGAGGAGGCCTTGAAGGTATACGAGCTTGGGACACCGAAAGAGAAAGAGGAATACCTGCCACTGCTTGGAAAAAAGCTGCAGAGCTTAGTGCTGTTATCAGCAGACAAACGAGTCGCGGTTATCGAGAAGTTGAAAGAACTTGGGGTGATGAGGTGAGGGTTTTAGCGGCAATTATTCGTTAATTTATGAGGCTATATTCCATGTATTAATCATTAAATAAGGTGGGTTTTCAAATTTTTCGTGAATATGCAAGATTTTATAAGCAACAGGTATTTCTTGTATCGTTTCCACAGAAACATCAACCACAGATATCAGGCGAAATAAATTCTTAGTGTCTTGAATTATATCCAACTTCATTTCGTCATATGCAAAGATTATTTTTAATGGTTTAACGCTAATGCTCTCAATAATAGCCCTATCACCTACAACAGTAGAGGGCTCATTTCGTGCTTGATACATGCGTAAAAAAACCTTTTGATATATCTTATGTTCAGGTTCTTTAAGTTGCTGCAGTTCCCGTGCTATAGCATTTTGAATGGCATTAGCTTCAAGCGAATTTATATGAACATGAACATCGCCATCGTCATGAAATATCATCTGTGAGGCACTGTCTTTTGCTACCGGATTAATGATTTTATTGAAGTTATTATAGTCTGTCTTATCGAGCGCTATCTTCTCCTTAGCCCTTCCTGTAAAGTAATCGAATACTTTCTTTATGTACCTGCTGAAATCAATTAGCGCTACCGCATTCGGTATAACCGGTAATACAGGTAAAACATAAGGGGAATATTCCATCAACACCGCAATGATACTACCGGCTTTAATTTCCTTAATGTATAATTTTAAGTCTCTGCAATCATTGATAGATATGAGAAATCTTATGTATTGATTTCCCAAGCATAGCAGCGACTCAGTTAAATCAATCAACTCTACCGGCGGCTATTTTGGATAGTGACCGTTAATTCGTTTTCGTTCGTCATAGAGGTATTATATCACTTTCTCAGGAGATACTGACAAGGGCCTGATGGATGGAGGAGGGCGGCGACAAAGCCGCCGCCCCTATAGCAAATGAACAATGTCTGACCTCAGACCGTAATATTATATCACATCGGTGGCTCTGGTGATGACAAGGCCTTGAGGTTTATTAGGAGAGGGGCGGAGAGAAACCCTCCGCCCTTTGAAACATCCACGCAATCACTGACCGTATTATTATATCATAAATCAAAGGCTTGATTGAAATGTCCTGGTGTGTTACGCAGGTAAGGAGGTACCCTGAAAATAATGCGATGCGCGGCCTCATAATAACACAGGAATCGGGTTTACAAAATAGGACGGTAACATAATGAGGATAGGAGAAGGGGTTATCAGGCGGCCCGAAAACCAGCATTACATATGGCCGGTGGTTCAAATCCACCCCCCGCCACCACATTCGCCGCTGCCACGCCAACTTCTGCCGCGGCTTACTCCAGTGCGTTTGCATAGCAAGATTAGCGTTGACCTAAAGACTGCGGAAAATTTAGAATCATTAGTCATGGCTAAATTTACGATTGGCACTATTGTCGAGGGTGTGACGCCAGGGCGGCTGGCTGTGGCATTTTTGCTGTGTTTATTGATAATCCTGCCGCTTATCTATCGTGTAACGGGCAATACCTCCGCCGGATGCGTCAAATGCCACGGGAATAAACAACTAATGGAGGCAGAGGGCGTCCCACATTTTTATATCACGCGGCAGGCCGTAGAAAAACAAAGTAAACATCCCGATATCGAATGCCGCGACTGCCATCTTGGAAACGGCAGGTCAAATGACAAGGCAATTGCCCATAAGGGTATGCTTAAGGCCCTGTTAATCAGCGAAGACGGCAATATTCTTGACCGTAAGACGATATTTAACGGCCCCATTCTGCCTTCCGGTGACAATACAATCTACGAGCTACTGCCGAAATCTACTCAAAATGGTCAGCTTGCCGTCCCTTATGAAATCAGAAACCTGCTCTGGCATGACAGAAACTTGCAGACATTTAACTTCGACCCAGAGATTGCAAAAAAGACCTGTGGAAAGTCCAGCTGTCACCCGCAGGAACTCAGCCAGTTCAAAAAATCAGTAATGGGCAGGAACTACCGCCAGCGCTATATGCGGACTTGGACAGACCCCTATGGCCCTCACAACTGCGGACCCTCCTTTGCAGATCTACCCGCTGAGGCTGAACTTACAGGCTCAGGGTTTTCATATAAAAACACTGCGGAGATCGTCAGGAATCTAAACGTCCCGTTTTCCCATAAACAGGCACAAGATAAACAAAAATTCTGTAACATCTGCCACGCCGGCTGTCTTGACTGCCACTACAGCCCAAATCAAAAGGAAGGCGTCCACTCTTTTACGAAGACCCCAACGGCACAGACATGCAGTGGCAACGGAAGGGGGACAAGCATCTGCCACCCCGGTGCTATGCAGTCCCGAAGAGGAGAGACCTACATTGGCGGCGATTACTCTATACCAACCGGTATGGCCCCGGACGTTCACTACGAAAAGGGCATAGCATGTGTTGCCTGCCACCCAACGGGGGAAAAGGGTATGGGGGATATGGAGCGAAGGGCCTCTTGCCAGGACTGTCACCTTGAAATCGAAGCAGCACACGCGGCAAGTGTACATAAAAAGCTCGACTGCCCCTCATGCCACATTAGTGAACTCCGCGGTTATCAGATAACTATATGGGGGCCTGGCAAGATTGCCGGCAGCCCAAATCCATTTAAAAAGTACTCGCTTTACTACGGCATTCAGTCCCCTCCAATTATTGTTAAAGACCAGCAGGGGCTTTGGCGGCCATATAAGATTTGGCCGCATAGCGTTGGCAATATCAGACAAGACGTGCCGCCGCAGCCATCGCTGACGTTTAAGTGGCCAAACGGTGAAACGCACGACGCCTACTACACCGTCGGCACGTTTGACAATCTCTCGGCAAACAATAAGCACCTCCTGTGGCTTCAGCTTGACCAGGCCGCACACCCATTTGGCAAGGCCAGAAAATGTGACTCATGCCACGGTGAAAAACAAATTTCCTACTCCAAGTGGGAGTTTTTCGACAACTACGGCGCATATCCATTCAATGGGCAGCACACCATCATTGCCGACTCCCAAAGCCTGAGAGTCGAGGCAATTAAAAACACAAGCCCGATAGAGCTGATGGACGGCTCAAAACTTGAGGACTTCGCCTCATGGCTTTTCCTCAAGGACAAGTGGAAAGTCCCCGGAGACTTCTCAATCAGGGCAGACTCGGATAAGTATAATAAATACCTCGCACTGTCAAAGCGTCTGTCGTCCGGAGTCGCCAGGCTTGACAACATATCCGGAAATTTTTCAAATCCACAGCTAAAGCGCTATAAGGCCCTCAGGGGGGCTGCTCTGCACAATGAGGAACAAGTTGTGGAGATTGAATCGTTTCTGAGAGATAATTCACTCGATAAGGAGGGCCATTAGGCATGGAATTCGACAAATCTAAGTGGGCAGACACAGACTTCAGCGGTATTTTTACGATATTTTGGGGGAAAAAGTAGAATAACTCTTAGGGACACACGGCATGAAATTAACAGCACATATTCTCAGAGCAATAGTTATCCTCTCGATTGTCTGCGGCTATGGCATCGCAGGAGGAGTTAATGCCACAGTGCTCAGCCCTTACGAAAGCCGCTTTGGTTATCTCGGAAATCCTTACGGAATATCAGGCGTAGAGGACATGTCGCAATCCTGGACAGCAGCCTTTTTAAGCGGCCTGTATTTCCAGCCCTTCGATGATGTAGGATTTCGATGGGACAGGCCGCACCCCGGGCCGTTTAACCGCAATCTGATAGAACAGACCCCGGGCGTCTATGATTTCTCTATCCCGGATGCCTATGTGCGACAGGCACAGCGGCGGGGCATTCAAATCATTGCCACAATATGGCCGTATGTGCAGTGGGACCAGGCACAATGGGCTGACAACCCCCAGTGTAAGAAGACCAGTGGATGGACAGCTGACCTGCCTGTAAGCCGCTGCAAGCCTTACGACACGCAGGCATATATGGCATTTGTAAGGGCATTGGTTGGACGGTATTGCTGTGATGGAGGCAATAGTATGCCCGGGCTTCTGTATCCTATAAAACACTGGGAAATCCTCAATGAGCCGGAGTCAGCCCTGACCCAGTCATCTCCTATGATATTTTTTACGGGCTCACCATTTGATTACCTGCAGCTGATGGATGCAACGGCAGCTGCGGTACGGCAGGCAGACCCGTCTGCCGCAATCACAAATGGCGGCACAGTTGGCAATAACCTAAGCTATTGGAGAGAGATTTTACTGGCCGCAGGGGCAAGATATTTCACGCTGGGCAGCCATCACTATTTTCCATCGAACTCAACCAGTGGCGACCTTGGGAGTGCAGATTGGATAAATCTCTTAAATGAATTTGGCATCAGGGGCAGCTGGCTCACCGAATACAGGGAACTCTCTGAAGACCATCCGGATATTGGCATCACCGCCTCAGAAACTGGGCAGGCCATTCGCATAGTCAAAGGCTATACGAGGAGTTTTGCAGCCGGCACTGGAAGGATATTCTATGTCTACTATAGAATGAAAGACGGCGGACTCATACAGCCGCAGGGCAATAGAAGGCGCCCGGCCTACTATGCTCTAAAGCAATTGATGGCAAAGGTTGACGGTTTTACGGATGTCACTACGGCTGCCCCTAACGATAATGCTTCCGTCTTCGCATATAAATTTATGGTAAACGCGACTCCCGTCTATGTGCTGTGGGCGGCGGCTGTCACCCGTGTTGAATTGCCCCTAAGCAGTGCCATTGTAAGAGGGGTAACGGTAACGGGTGCGCTGCCCCTTGATGATATTGGCACGATGCCAGTATATTCTATGCTTACGTCATCGGGCACTGTGGTTATAGATATAACGCCGATACCAGTATATGTCGAGGAATTTCAATGACGAAATTATTCCGCTTTTTGAGTTGGAATTTATTATAAAACAGATTAACTATGCGGCGGCGTCTCAGCTATATTTCTCATATAACGGATGTTCCCCTGAGAAATACATGTATGTCCGCGATTTTAAAGAATA
>JADFXZ010000140.1:4172-5812 GCA_015233265.1 Nitrospirota bacterium | reverse complement strand
GCGGCTTGGTCTTTCACATGGGTTGAGTCATCAGAGAGCTTAACTGTATTTGCCGTAGTTAAAAAACGGAGGTCTTTTGCCACCGGCTGGCGCAGCGCTATCAGCACTATGCACGCCTCGTCTATTTGCACATCCATGGAGTTTACAAAGTGGTCATTGCGCGACACCATTTGCGCTAGTTTGGCATCCATGTTCAGAAGTGACTTTAGGGCGCTATCAACGGCAGCCTCCACAAGAGAGGCCATTTTCAGAATATCTTCCCTCAGCTTTCCGAGTTCACTTTCTTTTAGCGGCATTTATATCTCCCGGTATATGATAGGCAAAATTGCAATGTAATTACCATGCCTTCTTTCTCCTCTCTCTGGAGCGGATGATTATTCCCACAAGATTCATCCCCAGCACCAGCACTATCAAGGTCAGCGCCGTGCCATATTGAATCGGTCTGGTCTTCTCTATATGTGTCCCAGCAGTTGCTAGTACGTAGATGTGATATGGAAGGGCCATGACAGGCTCAAACAGCGACCGCGGAAGTCCTGATGTAAAAAAGGCCGCCGCTGTAAACATTATCGGTGCGGTCTCACCGGAGACCTTGGCCGTGCCAATCATTGCTCCTGTGAGAATTCCCGGCAAAGACAATGGCAGTACGACCTTCACTATGGTGTGTAATTTAGTTGCCCCGCAGGCAAGCGACGCCTCTCGAAAACTCTGCGGCACTGCCTTAATCGCCTCCTCAGAGGTGGATATTATATATGGCAGCACCATTATGGCAAGCGTCAGCGAACCAGCTATTAAACTCATCCCACACTTAAACACTATGACAAACACCGCCAGCCCAAAAAGCCCGTACACCACTGATGGTACCCCGGCAAGCGTATATATGGACATATTAACGAGCTTTAACACAGTGCCTGGCTTTGAGTATTCAGTCAAAAAAACTGCTGTCATTATACCAATTGGCAGCACTACAACCATACATAACATGGTCAGAAGCGCGCTGCCTAAGATAGCAGGCAGTATGCCGCCTGCCGTCATAGCATCCGTAGGATTCTTTGTCAGAAAACCCCAGCTGAGCACCCCCACGCCGTTGTAGGCCACAAATGCCAGGACAAGAAACAACACGACGGCACCGCTGTACCCCAGGGCGCTTATTATGGAGAGAATCAGATTACCCCTGATAGTCGCCCCGGCCTTGCGCTTTGGCACAATAGGCCTTTGAATATCCCCTGGCTTGTCTTTCACAGCTTCTCTCCTAACTTTACCTTCCTGAAACGTTTAGATATAAAATCAGATATGAGGCTCAGGATAAAATTAAATATAAACAACAACACACCGACTCCAAACAGGGCGTGATAGTGCATACTTCTGTATGGGGCCTCGGCCATCTCAGCCGCTATGGCTGCAGGCATCGGTCTTACGGCGTCAAATATCCAGTTGGGCACTATCGCCGCCCCCCCGGCTGCCATCAGCACTATCATCGTCTCCCCCACAATTGTGGCAAATCCCAGTATGACAGCCACACTGATTCCTGAAAGCGACGATGGAATTACGACATGTCTTATCGTATCCCACTTCGTGGCACCTATCGAGTAGGATGCCTCCCTGAATGTCCTCGGCACAGAGGCGATTGAATCCTCCGCTAT
>JADFXZ010000140.1:0-4040 GCA_015233265.1 Nitrospirota bacterium | reverse complement strand
CTTTAAGGAGGTTGGGGAGAGTATCTGAAAGCAGCGGCGAAAGCCATGTAGTTAGAATCGGGGCAATCACCACCATGCCAAAAAAACCAAACACCACAGATGGAAAACTGGCCAGCATCTCTATAATCGGCTTTAGGAATTCCTTTATTCTATAAGAGGCAATCTCGGCGATATACACAGCAGTAGCAAGCCCCAGCGGGATGGCAAACAGCGCCGTTAACATCGTTGTGCTGATAGTGCCTGTAATGAGCGGAAGCATCCCAAAGCTCGGAGTCTCAGCTGTGGGATACCACGCAGTACCGGTAATAATTTTTAGAGTCCCTATAGTATAGAAAATCTTAAACGATTCTTTAAAAAGGAAAAAGGCTATCATCAAAAGCACTACTACTGAAAACAGACCAACTACCTTGAGGACATCCTCTGTCAGCTTCTCCTGTTTTCTCCAGTGCAGTTTCAAGTCAAGTCCTCCTCAGATTACCTTATTTCAGGCTTACAAATTTTACGGAATTGACGATATCCTGCCCCTCTTTGGACATGACGAACTCTATGTACTTAGCTATATTGCCGGAGGGTTTGCCCTTTGTATACATATAAAGCCCCCTGGCTATTGGCCATGTGCCATTTCTTACTGTGTCGGGGCTGTCTTTTACATCGTTGACTAACAGAGATTTAACGGATTTATCAAGGTATCCAATGCCTACATAACCAATAGCGAAGGGATTCTGTGCCACTGTCTGGATAGCCTGACCGTTTGAGGCAACAAGCAAGGCGTCCGGGCGTACGCGGTCTTTCTTCATCACCTTTTCTTCCCAGACTTCATATGTGCCGGAGCTAGTATCTCTGGAGACTGAGGTTATTGGTCTGTCAGGTCCGCCTATTTCTTTCCAGCTTTTAATCTTTCCGTTATAAATGTCCCGCAGCTGCTCCATCGTAATCTTGTCGATTTTCATCGATGGATGGACGACCGGCACTATGCCGTCATACGCTACTATAAACGGCGTCATGTCAATGCCTTTTGCCTTAGCGTCTGCGACTTCTTTTTCTTTAGCCTCGCGCGAGCTTGTGGCAACATCTGTTGTGCCATCCATAAGGGCCTTTATCCCGTTGCCGGAGCCGCTTCCTGTGACTGATACCTTTATGTTGGGGTTTTTCTTATTAAAATCCTCAGCTGCCTTTTGTGCTATAGGCAGCACTGTGGTTGAACCGTCTATTCTGATTGACTCCTCGGCATACGAATACGAACCCACTAACATTACCAACATCACTAACAACGCTTGCAAACTCTTCATAGATGTTTCCTCCTTAGTTATTTTGGACTAAAAAGGCTGACTAACAGCCAGCCCATGGCAATAGTATACGGGATGGATTGTTACAATTGTATTAAGAAGTCGTTATCTTTTGGTTAAATGATTTGGGTGTGGCAATTTATTTATTTGAAAGGCGACAGAGGTGTTTTCATTGCCGCTGTGTTTTTGGTACTATAACTATCGACATGCCAGATATATCAGAGGACAGGTCATACGGGGTCATCGCCGTCTACAAAGAAGGTGGTACGCTTTTTTATCTCCTGATTCAACACAACGCCGGGCACTGGGCATTTCCAAAAGGCCATGCGGAAGGCAGCGAGACACCCTACGAGGCTGCCTGTCGGGAGTTCAGCGAAGAGACCGGCATTGACGACGGGCATATCCTGAGAGATAAATCGTTTATCGAAAGATATTCATATTCGAGAAACAATGAACGCCTCAACAAAACCGTTGAATACTTCATAGGCCGCGTTACAAATAGGGCAGTATCTATCCAGCACGAGGAGATAATGGCATATAGATGGGCAGATTTTGCTGAGGCCGAGGCAACGATTACCTTTGATGAGGGTAAGGGGCTGTTACGACAAGTCAACCAATACCTGGAAATGAACTCTGAAATATGAGGCCGTCTACCTTGTGCCCACGCTCTTGGGCATGGGCTTGACAATTTATAATGATTTATGAAAGAATCAATAAAGAGGCGGGTCATATCCCAATAGAGGGGTTTTATAATAATGGTGGATTTGAGGAGGAAGGCATGGTAAAACTTGAGGAGATTACATCATTTGTATCGTCGTTTATAGACAGATTATTCGGGGCTGCGACGATATGGCCACGCGTTGCCGAAGATGTTCGCAAGACAAGCCTGAACATTATAGGTGTAATGCAATCGGTATATGACACATCGGTAAACGTGATATTTGGGCAAGACAAAAAATGTAATATACAAGACCAACCCATAAATCCTCACCCATGCCATGGAACTCCGGCAAATACAGTTAAGCTCTCTGATGACTCAACCCATGTGAAAGACCAAGCCGCTGCGCCTGAAGCACTCAAAGCCGAACCCCCGGCAGACAAACCGGCAGAGCCTGAGGCTAAGGACACCTCATCCCCAACTGATGCTTCTACACCAGATGCCACAACAAATAACGCCGCCGCAGTAGTAGAATCACCAGCGCCCAAACCGCGCGCAAAAAAGCGGCACAATCCCGACTCTTCTGAACCTGCCAATAAAGCGGTTAAGACGCCCAGAAAACCGAGAACCCCAAAACCTAAGGTATAGCGTCCTAAGGCCTATTTTTCTGATGACCTATTTTTCTGATGACCTATTTTTCTGATGATCTTTGTCTTTTATAGCAACGTCCTTAACAAAGTCCGCACAGCGCATATCACTACCGCTTATCAGAAATTTTTTCTTGCAGTCCCCACGCCACGCGCACACAGCGCATATAGTCCCTAATTCAGCCACCAGAGGCCGCCTCCCTCGTCATTTTATTCTAAGCTCGCACTCTTTAAAAATATTGTAACCGGCATTGTGCCGGATTATAATCTCTCAGCGAGAATTGATTTGATCTCGTCACGGCTGAGCCGTACAGGGCTTTCTTTATTGGAGGTCACACCGGCAATGGCCTCCATGTGCTCCTGTTTAACGCCGAAATTGCTGAGCCGTGGCATATTCAGTGTTTGACTCCAGCAGCTCAGCCTCTCAAGCAGGGCATTGAGCGCCGTAGTCAATTCTTTTTTGCCAGTGAGCTTTTCCCCTGTTATAAGGGAGCCGATTTCCGCGTATTTCTGTATTGCCGCTGAGCCAGAGGCCCTCAACGCCCTGATATTTGCGCTGGTTGCCGCCGCCACTAATGTTCCACAGACGACACCGTGAGGGATTGCCGCAGCTGCCCCTACGGAGGAGGCCAATCCATGCACAACGCCAAGACCGGCGTTAGCAAGCGTTATGCCAGACATTGTGGCCGCATATGCCATTGCGCTCCTGGCCGCAATATCCACAGCACCGGGCGCACAGGAGGCTTCCAGATTTTCTACGGCAAGCCGCAGCGCTCCAAAGGCCAGAGAATCGGTCATAGGAGACGCCTTCACCGAGACATATGACTCCATGAGCTGTGTAAAGGCATCCATTGCACAGGCAGCCGCCACATCCTGAGGACATGACAGCGTTAACTCCGGGTCTATCAGCGCTATATCGGGGACGAAGTTGTCGTGGCGCAGGGATTTCTTAAATCCATGAGATCCGATACGGCTTAAAACGGCGTTTTTCGTTGCCTCGCTGCCCGTTCCCGCCGTAGTTGGCACGGCTATGAATGGCAGCTTAGAGCCGTTGTGCAATTGGGCAGAGCCAACGCCCTCGAGATAGTTAAATACGCCTTCACCAAGTGGCAGCATCGCAGAGATTGCCTTTGCGCCGTCTATTGCGCTGCCGCCTCCTATGCCGACAACTGCGTCTATACAAAAGGCTCTGTGCCCTGATACCGCGGCGTCAACTATCTCTGGTGACGGCTCACCGCTAATTTGAAAGACATAGGATTTAATGCCCTCTGTTGTCAGTGCACTGCAGAGCTTATCAAGCCTGCCGGATTTCTGCAGCGACGCCCCGCCTGTAACAAGTAATACCGTCTTGCCAAGCCGTGAGACAAGCGTGGGCAACTTATTAAACACACCTGTGCCAAAATATATCGCCGGGGTTTTGGCAAAATTAAAGGTCTGCGGGGTTACCAC
>JADFXZ010000050.1:10531-14027 GCA_015233265.1 Nitrospirota bacterium | reverse complement strand
TTTATTGCGTCTATATAAAAACTCGGCAGGGGAATTTTTATCAGAATTGACTCTATAAGACGACTTCTGCGCATATTATCCCATGCAAACTTTCTTTGAAAGTCAGGCTGAAGATTTATCTCATTATTTTGTATTTTTCTCATAATTTGGAAAATAGGAAACGATAAATTCTCTATCGAAATCAGACGTGCATCGTAAGACTGGTTTGCAGTTTCAACTCCTGTAGTTTCCTCATCATCAACGGCTTTCGCATCAATAACGCTTTCTTGTGACTCTACATCCATAATTATCTCTCTCTCCATAAACATCGAACTCACTCTAATATAGCATTGAAACATTTAAAGAGTCAAATAGTTGTCAAACCAATGTCATAGCAACGTATAAACGTCATATTGGTTAATAATCAAAACCCATAACCGGTTAGAATGACAAGACATTATACCACTGGTCTTTACCCAGTCCACGATGTCAACCTTCCAGATTCGCTTATATCAACGCTTAAAATCTTGTACACTTTCTGTCATTAACACCACATGCCTCATCTGTATCTCTGCCCTAAAGGCTTCGGGGATTGTCGCCCAATCGTGGACATCTACCAGTATTGGTATGTCACTGTCTGCAGGGCTGGTAAATTATCAAATGGTTTATTGGGGGCGAATGGATTGCGCACCACAAGGTCAAGGTCACTTCCATCGTGTGCAGTTGCCCGTATGCGGCTGCCATAGGCCATTACCTCGGCACCCGGCAGGTAGGCGGCTATCAGACGCTCTATAATCTCTGCCCACTCAGGGCGCAGATTAATCCCCGTCATTGAATGAAAACCTCTCACGCAGCGCGGTCTCAAGCGCGACTGCATCTGCTATAAAAACCGGCAACAGGACAAGCGTATCCTCTGCAAACCCCGCGCCATAGTCGTATGCCTGTTGTTGCGATTGGCGCGATACTTAAACCATCGCCCTACGGCATCGGTTGACATCAGTCTATGCTTTCCTGCATGGCGCAATGTATCCTTAAACGTCCAGGAGTCCACCTCATGGGGCGTGGCCGAATATGACTTCAGCGCCTTGCGAATCAGCTTGACAGAAATCTCAAGCGTTAGTTCAAACCCCTTGACCACTGCGTTTCTAAATACCTCATACTCTACAGTCTCTGGCTCGACGCTGCGAAGCATTGACAGAGACGCCTCAAGGCTTCTTATGCATCTGACTAAATGATCGGTTCTCAGCATCACACTTATCCTTTGACGGCGTCCAAATGGGCTGCCCCGAAGAGCCGTGCTGCTGTGCTGAAAACGGCCTGCATTGCTGTCAATATAAATATAAAATCAATGACCTTAACGTGCCTCGGATGGCCGTAAAAGATAATAGTAATCAGAAAGAAATTCAGAAACAACATCGCAAATGACACGGGAATATCTATGTCCGCCTTTTTTGTAAATGCGTAAGATACGCCAAAATACACGATGAATATATAGATTAAAAGCGTACCGCTTGGCATGAGATTAATAATATTAGTAAACACCAGAGCGGCAGCCAGCGGCAATTGCAGCTTAAACAACACCACCGTGATAACAATCACCGTCCACAGCAAATAAATTGCCATTAAAAAAGATAATAGCCTTCTTATATATGCAACGGCCTTGAGCTTCTCCCCATCGTCAATAGATTTGAGCGTACTGATAAGCATCCCAAAAAGGAGAAACAGTATGGTCGTCTTGAAAAAAAAGAACCCATTAAAGCCAGCGTTTATCTTGTTGACGAATATCGAGGGCAGGAGTTCCCTGTGATTCAGATAGTAGAAGATTACCTTGAGCGGGCCGGGGAGCGCCTTAATCTCAGGGCGTTCATAAAACGGGTCAATAGGCTTGGCATGCCACGTGCCGTCTTTTGCAACTACGCTGTTGGTCTCAAGCAGGAGCTGCCCGCCCTCGGTGGAGAGAAAAATCAGCCGTCCCTCAGTAATGCTTGCAAATGCCGACCAGGACAGTATAACCACCGCCACACCGCAAACGAACGCGGCAAGGCGTGAAGCACTAAGCATTTTACGCTTCATTAAATATAGGAAATAGACACACGTCAAGACCGGCGTGAAAATCAGCGAACCCTTAACCAGAATCCCTGCCCCCATGACAGCACCAAGGGCGGCTGAGGAAGCGGCAGATTTCCTCCTTTCCCATAAGACAAACATCAGGAGAATCACAAAGGCCGAAAACATAATCAGCGGCTCAGTCAACAGCTCATCCTGCATGTTGTGGATATACACATACGTGCTCATCAGGATATTGCCTGCGGCAACACCGGCCATAAACCCGTTTAGACGCCAATAGGCAAAACCCACAAGGGGCAAAAAAGCGGCGATCAAAATAACAAGAAACACCTGAGACACCCGTGCCACCCTTGGTGAGACGCCGAATATCTTATACAACACACCGAGAAAGACGGGGTATCCCGGCGTTCGATAAAAATTATAACTGCCGCCGCGGCTACCAATATCAAGAAAATTATTATAGCCCTTTAGACCGGCATCGCCAAAGACCTGATCTCCGGTCTGAGTGAATTTATAAAAGGAAAACTCCTCGATAGCGCCGAATTTCAGGCCATGTCCGGCTGCAAAATTGGCGGCCATCGACTGATACTCCCACGTATCCCAGCCAAAGCGCGCGGAGTCACTAAGTTCAATCCCCGCCGTCCTAAAATAAATAAAGCTGCCCAATGAATAGGCCCCAATCAAAAGCACACAAATCATCAAGACAACAGTGCCTTCCTTGAGCCGAGCCAACCCTGCGGGTCTACTTGCCGCTGCCACATTTTTTACACCGGTTGCTCTTGCCATGAGTAAATATTAAGCCCTTGCCGGTGGTTTTGTCAATTTTCAGGGGTGGAAGGCGGGTGAAAAGGCTGCGGCATTTGAACACTAACGAGGTAGTGTTACCTTTGCATAACGTACATATAACTAATTTATATAGCAATATTGTGTGGTTATGATATTTTCAACGTTACGCTTAGATAACATTGTGATAGTTAGCATGTTACGTATATGTAACATATTGCTAATATGAATGATTATCACTAATTAATAATTCTCTACTTGACATTTATTATTAAGCATGGTATCATCAGTTATATTGATGGACAAGGATGGTTTTATGAAAATTCGCTTGATAGTATCAATGTTGCTTATAATAATGATGGTCGTTTTCTATAGCGTCGCTGGAGCAGCCGGTAAATTCATAGTTGATGATTTTTCAAATGCAGCACCAGAAGGAAATTCAATAAATTCAAATGGTCGTACATGGATTAGTTTTGGCGGGTTAAAGATCACACTATCCGAAAAGTCAATTCAGGCACGAGGTAATTTGTCTGTCTGGGGAGGTTTTTTTATAGAACCTGGTTATAGAGGTGTTTATGGCATACCAATACCAGTGAATGATAAATCAAAGATTTCAATTGTCTACAAAGGAAAAGTTCCTAAAATTAAAATAGAGTTATATGATACG
>JADFXZ010000050.1:1600-10416 GCA_015233265.1 Nitrospirota bacterium | reverse complement strand
GTAATGTCCCCTGGCAATGTTGATTTTACGATTATGAGCATAACTCTTGAGTGAGGAGTGTGGTATATCATTATGAGAAACGGATATGAAAAGAGACAGCATGTCAGCAGATATTATAAATAATAAATCATCAAAGACGAATAACAAATCTAAGGAAGATGAAAGTAACAAGGGACTAAGGACAATGCAAAAAATTTTCCTAGTGTTTCAAATAATATCGCTGTTATTAACTATTATAAATAACAATATTGTAAAAGGATATAGTGCTTCTACAACTGAGGTTAAGATCTTAGATAATAAATATAAAATTGTAGCAGAAAATCTTGATAATATAACAAATGAGTATAAATCGTATAAAAAAGATACTCAAAAGCTCATGGAAATTGGAGAACAACTTAGAGATAAAAATAATATTCGTAATAGAAGTTCATTGCTAACACAATTACTAAATAATAGCGAATTTAACAATAGCCTTATATATCGAAAAGTAATAATTGACGATGCACTAATCGCTAATATAAATAAAGCAACCGGTGAAGATTCTGTACTATCTAGGGAAATATTAAAACAAATAATGGCTAAACAGGCACAACATGGCAAATGGGCAAATCCAAATGAGACAAAATAAGCATGCAATATTGCTTCTATCCAATCAGACGACAACATGCTATTTAGCTACACTTTGCATCTAATAGATTAATACCATGTATCAAAAAAGCGATTTCATTGCCTCTTTTCTTTATCGAGCAACTCAGAATCAGCCAATCTACACCGTCAATAAGCCGTCACTACCGTCTCGATTCCTTACGGTCATAGAGTATTTTGTAGATCAGCACACCGCCTGCATACAATTAACCCCTTGATATTCCACGATATTTAATAATTATACAACCTCACACACCTCTGGCATCATTTTTGCAATTACCATAGTGTTGTGGTTAATTATAGAAAAGGAGGACTGACCAGCATGGAACGTAACGCTAAGGATAGTACAAGTAATACAAGCAACGATAACGCTGGTGAGAACAGTCACTATAACAAAGTGGATTTGGACAAGTTGATAAAGTGGACTTTGTTGTTTACAATAGTCTATTTCGGCGCGTCGCTCTTGCTTAAGTAATCGCGCCATAGTCGTTCCGCATTACCGTCATACCACACAGCTTCTGTACAGCTTGGGGTGGGGTGCATGACAAATCGAGTCATTGCCTTGATGAGTCGATTTGACACCCCATACGTGCATCCCACCCCACTCCTCCCTCTAATACCAAGATGCGTTCATAAAAGTAAGAATATTCGAATCATCCTGAGCTTGTCGAAGGATGCTCCTTTATTTCCCGTATCCGCATAAATCGTCCTTCGACAAGCTCAGGATGATTCTTATTAGCCGGTTTATTCTTATTAACCGATTTATTCTTACTCATATGATTACAACAATTATTATTCATACGATTACAACTGAGCATAACGCCCTATACCCCAAGATACGCCTGTCTTACGCGCGGGTCAGTAAGCAGCTCCGAGGCCGCACCCTCAAGCGTGAGCTGCCCGTTTTCCATCACGAAGCCGCCGTCAGCTAACTGCAGCGCCATGAACGCGTTTTGCTCTACTAATAGAATTGTCACCCCTGCCCTGTTTATCTCATCTATTATCCTAAATATCTCATCGGCTAGCACAGGTGACAGCCCCATTGACGGCTCATCAAGCAGTATTAAGTCCCCCTTTGACATCAGCGCACGCCCTATGGCAAGCATCTGCTGCTCCCCGCCAGACAGCGTCCCGGACAGCTGCCCCAGACGCTGCCCCAGTCGCGGAAATAACCCCAACACATGCTCGTAGTCCTTTCTTACGCCTTCGGGGTCATTTCGTCTGAGCCACGCCCCAAGCGTCAGGTTTTCCTTTACGGTCAGGTTGCCAAATATCCCCCTGCCCTCCGGGATGTGCGTAATCCCAAGCGCTACGATTTTGTCAGCGGCCATGCCTTTGATATTTGTGCCATTAAATTTAACCTCGCCGCCATATTTGACCATGCCTGAGATTGCCCTCAAAAGCGATGACTTCCCAGCTCCGTTTGCCCCAATTAAGGCCGCAATCTGCCCCTTTTGGACTTTAAACGTGATGCCGCGTACCGCCCTGATTGTCCCATAGCTGACAGTCAGATTCTCTATAGACAACATTGTGGGCGGCATCGTTTATGTGCCCCTTTGAGCGCGGTAGTTTTTTAAGCCGGAACTGCCCAAATATGCCTCTATTACCTTCTTGTCATTTTTTATCTCATCGGGAGAGCCAGCCGCTATCGCAACGCCAAAATCCAGCACTGCAATCCTCTCACACAGCCCCATGATAAAGCTCATGTGGTGTTCTATTACCATAATCGTCAGCTTAAACTCATCCCGCACACGCTGGACCAGCTCCATCAGCGCCCCCGTCTCGGCGGGGTTCATGCCGGCGGCTGGCTCATCAAGCAGCAGCAGCTGCGGCCGTGTGGCAAGTGCGCGCACTATCTCGAGACGGCGCTTCAGGCCATATGGCAGGGTTGCTGCCATGTCTTGTCCATACCGCTCAAGCTCAAACAATGAAAGAAGCTCCCGCACACAGTCATCTACATCTCTGCCCTCACACTCATTAAATCTCCGTGTGCGCAGCATTGCATCAGCGGCATTATAATTGACCGAATTAAACATCCCCACGCGCACATTGTCAGCCACGCTGAGATTGTTAAACAGGCGGATGTTCTGAAACGTGCGCGCTACCCCAAGGGCGTTTATCTCATTTGGGCGCAGACGGGTGATTTCATTGCTGTCAAACACAATGCTGCCCTGAGACGGCCTGTAGTAGCCGGAGATAAGATTAAACAGCGTGGTCTTGCCAGAGCCGTTTGGGCCGATTATTCCCATAATCCCCCCTGCGCCAAGCCTCAGATTAAAGTCAGACAACGCGCAAAGGCCGCCAAAGTAGTGTGTAAGGCCGTCTATAACTAACAGCTCAACGTCACGCTCTGGACTCTTATTAGAGGAGGCGGTGGCGCTTACTGGTATCTTATCGTGATGTTTTTTAGTGGTGATGGGTTTAAACCAGCGAAATTCCATAAGGCCGAATATGCCCTTTGGCCTGTAGATCATCAAAAGTACAAGCAGCAGTGGCATAATAACCATGCGCCACTGCCCTAGAAATCTCAGCGCCTCTATCAGCACGGTATAAATTACAGCCCCGGCAATCGACCCGGCAATTGAGCCAACCCCGCCCAAATAGACCATTATCAGTATCTCAGTGGATTTTATTATGTCAAACGTCCGCGGTGAGATAAACTGCAGCAGATGCGCATACAGCCCACCGGCCACTCCGGCAAAAAATGACGACACTACAAAGGCGTGGAGCTTTACCTTCCGCGTATCCACACCCATTGCCGCCCCGGCAATCTCATCTTCCCGTATAGATAACACCCCGCGGCCAATATTGCTGTAAACGAAATTCCTGATTGCCCAGACCGACACCACAGTCCATGCAAATGTCCAGGGTAGTGTCGTCAGCTTCTGCATCCCTAAAAACCCGCGCGGCCCGCCCACATAGTCAATGTTTTCTAGTACAGACTTCACTATCATATTAAACGACAGGGTTACAATTGCCAGATAATCCCCACGCGTCTTAAACGACGGTATGGCCACAACCACAGCCGCAAGGGCGGCCAGCACCCCACCGCAGGCAACGGCTAAAGGAAAGACCCACACACCAGAGGAAAATACCTTCACCGACAATATCGATGCCCCGTACGCACCCACCGCCATAAACCCCGCATGCCCCACTGAAAACTCACCCATATAGCCGTTGACAAGGTTTAAGCTCAGGGCAAGAATGATATTAATCCCCACATACATGGCAACCAGCTCGACATACTGGTCTATGAGACCGCAGCGGCTTACAATTATAGTGGCAATAAAACCAATGCCGGTGACAACAAAGATCAGCCATCGTCTGGCAGCCAACGCCTCCCCAAACCTGGCAAGCGATGTTAAGAGTGACGCCGTCATACCTTGAGTGTCTTTGGCTGCCCCAGTATACCGTTTGGCCTGAAAATCAGGAGGATTAACAGGAGCGTAAAGGCAATGAAATCCCTGTAGGTCGATGGCAGAGCCACTGCGGCCAGTGTCTCAACCGCACCCAAAATATAACCGCCAAGCATCGCCCCGCGAATATTGCCAATCCCGCCAACCACGGCTGCAATAAATGCCTTCCAGCCTATCATTATCCCCATATATGGGTCGATTACGGGAAATGCCATTGCGTACATCGTTCCCGCCGCTCCACCAAACCCCGCCCCAATAGCAAACGTCAGGGCAATTATCGCGTTTACCGAGACACCCATCAGCGGCAGGGTCTTGATATCCCACGACAGCGCCCTCATCGCCATTCCATACCTCGTCTTTCGTACAATGAAATCAAGGGCAGCCATGAGCAAGACCGACAACAACACTACAAGCACCGCAATGGAGGACACTGTAAGGCCGTTGAAATTCCAGCTTACATTGGGAATCATCTCAGGGACATGCCGTGGATAAGGACTTATGGCAAGCGTTAAATTCTCGATAAACACACCCACACCAAGGGCAGTTATGATGGCTGAGACCTTAGGGGCAGCCCTAAGCGGCCTGTAGGCAAGCCTCTCCACAGCCATACCAACAACAGCTGTGCCAATAGCCGCCACTGCCAAAACCACCACAAAGGGCAGGTGCAGCTTTGCCGTTGCGATAAAACACAAAAACGCCCCAATCATAAACAAATCCCCGTGGGCAAAGTTTATCAGCGACAACACACCATAGACCATCGTGTAGCCCAGGGCTATGACGGCGTAAATGCTCCCCAACTGAAGCATGTTTAAGAGCTGCTGAGAGATATAGGCCATTTGGATGTGTGTGTGTCGTCAGGGTTTAATGTCGGCAAACCACTGAAACTCCCCGTCTTTTATCTGCAGAATTACCACGCTTTTGTCCGGGTCGCCAGAACCTTCATGGAATGTGATATTGCCTGTGACGCCCTTAAAGTCAGTGATTTTCTGGATTGAGTTTTTAATCTCTTCTGATCCGGGTCTGCCAGCCTTTTTCATTGCCTCAAACAGGATGCCAAAGGAATCATAGGTAAGGGCGGCCACATCATCGGGGACGCTGCCGTAGAGCGCCTTATAATCATCGACGAACTTCTTAACGCCGGGTGTCGTGGAATTTGCAGAAAAATGGCTGCTAAAAAATGCCCCCTCACAATCCTTTCCACACAGACCAAGCAAGTCGTGGCTTCCCCATGCGTCACTGCCTAACACCGGCACTGTTATGCCAAACCTTCGCGCCTGTTGCACTTGCAGCGGCACGTCGCTATAGTACGTGGGCAGGAATATCAGCTCGGGGTTGCCGTTTTTTATCTTAGTCATCTGGACTGTGAAATCCTTGTTGCCGGTTGTGTAGGTCTCAAAACCTGTGATAGTGCCGCCTTTTTCTATAAATGATGTCTTAAAGACCTCAGCCTGCCCTTTGAGCACCTCTGAGGCTACGTCATAGAGCACCGCCGCAGTCTTAACCTTTAACTCACTCTGAGCAAAGGCGGCAAGCACCCGCCCCTGAAATGAGTCCATGTAACAGGCGCGAAATACATAACTCTTTTGCTTGCCAGTCCTGGGGTCAATCGTGGTCTTAGGATTTGTCGACCACGGGGAGATCAGGGGAACCTTCGCAGTCTCAGCGATTTCTGAGGCAGGGATTGCCCCGCTGCTGGCGTTTGGGCCAATGATGGCTATGACCTTATCATGCGTTATAAGTTTTTGTGCCGCAGACGCGGCCTGCTCCGCCCTTCCGGCCGAGTCCTCTATCTGGAGTTTTATCAGATATTTTCTTCCGCCAACGTCAATACCTCCGGCGTCGTTTACTGTCTTTACGGCCATCTCCGCCGCATTCTTACACGATGCGCCAACAGCTGGTATGTCGCCGGTCAGCTCTGCTATTACCCCAACATGTATCGCGTTGTCTTTGTCAGCAGTGCATCCTGCCATAAGCAGCACCAGAGATAACCCCAAGAGCAATGTCCTTACCATAGTTAGTCCTCCATGTATTCAGGTAAAAATATTAGGCCGGCGTCTCAGGCAGCGTCACATAAAACGCCGCGCCCTGAGCCACATTTTCAAAATAGAGCCTGCCGCCCATCTGTGTCTCTACAAGCACCTTTGAGACATAAAGACCTACCCCTACCCCCTTGCCCTGTTCTCTGGTAGTGAAATACGGCTCGAATATCCTAGTTGCAAGTGTCTGCGGCACGCCGCCTCCGTCGTCCGTTATCTTTAGCGTTGCCATAGATTCATGTGATGTTAACTCTATCGTTATGTGGCCTATGTGTATTGACTGCTGGGTGTCACCGAGGGCAGAGAGCGCCTTTCTCCTCTCGACAATGGCGTCCATCGAGTTAAACATCAGATTTAACATCACCTGGCGGAATTCGTTCAGATAGCCAGTTATATATATGGCGTCTTTATCAGTGTGTGAGCCAGCGTGTGATATTGATGCCTCAATCGACAGACTCCTGAGTTGACCGTGCAGGAAGGCAATAACCTCACCGGCTGCCGCAATGGCCTCAAACGGCTTCTTTTCCTTATCCGGTTTAAATAGATTTCGATAACCTGTCACAGTCTCGGACATGGCATTTATCTCTGCCATAGCGTTATTGACGAATTCGGAGACATACTCGCCGTTGATTTCTCCAAACTTATGCGCGTCCTCTATGTCCTGGACAATTAGTCCAAGGGTATTTAAAGGCTGTCTCCAGTTGTGGGAAATGGCGCGGAGCATCTCACCCATTGCGGAGAGTTTTGCCTGTTCTAAGAGCAGTTTCTCCTCCTGCCTCGTGCGTTCCGCCTCTTCGGCCTTTGCGCGCCACTCGTCCATCTTGTGCTTATACAGGGCCATCTTAATTGTTACCATCATCTCCCTGAAGTTACACGGCTTCAGCAGATAACCAAAGGGCTCGGTGAGTTCCGCCCGCTGCAATATTTTATCGTCAGAGTACGCCGTCAGATATATGACGGGAACTCCTAAGCGCTCCTTTATCTGCTTTGCCGCCTCAATACCGTCCATCTCGCCGCGCAGCACAATATCCATAAGCACGATGTCGGGCCTGTCGCGGACAGCCGCATCAATGGCCTCCAGCCCCGAGGCTGCCATCGATGTAACTGTAAACCCCTGATACCCCTCTATCCTAGTTTTCATGTTGAGGGCTATCAAGGCCTCATCCTCGACTATCTGTATTTTGGCTGTTTCTATCATTACAGTCTTTGATTATACACTAGTTCGTGGAATTTTATCTTAAACTCTGTCCCTCTTGCCCTTTCACTTATCAACTCCAAAGACCCGCCAAGCTGATGGCAGGCAAGTGTCTTGACGAGTTTCAACCCCAGTGAGTTTATAGAGTTAATATCTAAACCGGCAGAGATTCCAATGCCGTTGTCCGCAACTGACAAATCACAGCCGCCGCCCTCCGCCACTTTAAGACTTATCGAGACTAAGGCATCGGTCTGACCATCTGTAAAGGCATACTTAAAGGCGTTTGATACCAGCTCGTTTATTATTAAACCACAGGGGATAGCAGTCTCGATATTCAAAGAGACACTTATTATGTCAATATCGATGGTTAATAAATAGTTCCACTGCGAATACGAAGCCCTTATGTTTTCTACAAGCGAATCGGCATAGTCCCTGAAATCAATCCTTGAGAGATCCTTAGTCTGATAGAGTTTTTCGTGAATAAGCGCCATTGATTTGATTCTATTTTGCATCTCGGTAAACATCCCCATAAGACTATCGTCGCTTATTTGTGCTGACTGCAGGTAGACAAGGCTTGAGATTATCTGCATGTTGTTTTTCACCCTGTGGTGAATCTCCTGAAGGAGAAGGGTTTTCTCATCGAGAGATTTCCTCAGGGACTCAATCAAATTCACTCGCTGGGTTATATCCCTGACAATAAAAGACGCCCCGGCAATCGCCCCTGAGGGTATGGCGGCTATCGGGGTTACGGTCAAAGATACGTTGATGCACCTGCCGTCTTTTGTGAGGTGCACAGTCTCATAATTTTTAATATGAGCACCGTAGCTTATCTCATTTAAAATGTCCTGCATCTCAGTTGCCCGCTCCTGTGTAAAGAATCCTGAGATAGAACAGGTGAGGATTTCGCCCTTTGAATAGCCATAGACATACTCAGCGCCCATGTTCCAATGAGTTACTCTTCCTGCCATGTCAACGGCAACAACCGCGTCATCCATTAGCTCAACCACGTCGTCCAGACGCTGAAGGGTTTCCTTTGCCTTTCTCCTCTCCACAGTCCTTACATTTCGAAATATCGGGGCAACCAGCGTAATCCCAACAAGGATTAAGACCGAGGACAAAAATGACACCGTCTCAGGCAAAGGCTTAGGCAGATATGCAATTGCTTCGATTTTTTTATGGTATAATTCAAATAGTGAAATCAACCGCCTCAGCGCCATGACAGTGACTCCGGCGGCAAGAAATATCCATGCCCCACGCCGCCCCGTAACCCGTATCAGCCTAAAACTCAAGGCCGCCGCGGCCAATTGAACGACACATGAGCTTATCAGGAGTATTTTTAGATACATTAGTAATTCGGGTTGTTGGTCCGGTTTCAGCTCACCGCGAAGTTCGCGGCAGTTTAATCTCAAAACATGCCCCGGCGCTGACATCTGAGCGCAGAGTTATCTCCCCATAATGGTCAGCTACGGCCTTTTTAACGCTGTAGAGGCCAAGCCCAGTTCCCTTTTTGCTTCCCGGCACCTG
>JADFXZ010000050.1:0-1590 GCA_015233265.1 Nitrospirota bacterium | reverse complement strand
TACACGTCGAATATCTTATCATGGTACTGCTTGCCAATGCCGGGGCCGTCGTCGCTGACCGAAAATCTGATTGTAGAGCTGTCAGCCGATACCTCAACTTTTATCAGGGTCTTCGCATATTTGGCCGCATTGCTGAGAATATTCTCTATCATCGACTTAATCTGATGCGGGTCAGCGCTGAGGGTTAAGCCGGATTCGGGACAATAATCACCCCAATTCATTTCATTGATGTTCTGGCCGTTAATGCTCAGCAGCAGCCCGCGGGCCTCTATCATAGGCAGACAATTTCTCATTACCAATGAAAGTATAGACGAAAAATCAACATGCACAGGATTAAACATCCCAATGGACGCCTTTTCCTTTAGCGACTTCGATGTCTCCTCGATAATTTGCAGTAAATCGGCGGCGGCGCTTTCTATTATATGCAGGATTTCTGTTTTTGCCTCTTCAGTAGTGGCCTTCCCCGCTAAGTACCTCCGCGTATATCCTTTGATGGCAAGCAGGGGGGTTTTTAAGTCGTGGATAAGCACGGAGATAAACTTCTCACGCTGGGCATTAAACGCCTCCTCAGCCTGAATCCTCTTAGAGATGTCGTGAAAGGCTATGACCTTGCCATAACATATGTTCAGTTCGTCCCTGATTGCCGCCGTGCAGCCGCTGATATGGTAGCTCCGCCCGTGAAGCCCCGTCAAAACTGGTTTATCGAGGGCCGTAACTAAAGAGTGGCTGAAGTTTGCTATATTAAACCTCTGCCCGTTGTCACCGAGTGTTACATTAAATATATCGTCGGCAGACCTGCCTATGGCGCTGTCGCCCTCCCAGCCGGTCATTGACTTGGCCGTCTCGTTTATAAATATCACGCGGCCTGTCAGTTCCGTTGCGATGACGCCGTCGCCTATGCTGTTTATGGTCGTTGCAAGCCACTGGTGAGATTCGCGCAGACTAGTATCGAGTTTATGTTTATAAATAGCCATCTCGATGTTTATGTACAGTTCCCTGTCCTCAAATGGCTTGAGCAGGTAGCCAAAGGGTTCTGTTATCTTAGCGCGCTCAATCATCTTTTCGTCGGCGTAGGCGGTAAGATATATTACGGGTATGTCATATTTCTGACGTATTTCACTAGCGGCCTCAACCCCGTCGATTCCGTCCTGAAGCATTATATCCATCAGGACAAGGTCTGGGCGGCGCTCTTCGATTTTCAAAAAAGCCTCACGCGCTGACGGCACAGCCCCTGTGACTACGTACCCCAAGTCCTCAACACACTTCTGTATGTCCTTGGCTATGATTATCTCGTCTTCAACGATTAATATCTTCTTCTTTGACATTTCTTATATCTAATAGGGGAGATTGAAAAAGAATGAATGCTCCTTTTCGACTGCCTTGACCCTGTTTCTACCCTTGTTTTTGGCGATATAAAGGGCATAATCCGCTTTTTTAACAAACCCCGCGGGGTCTTCATGTTTGACGTATTCAGAGACGCCAAAACTACAGGTCACCTTTCCAACTTCTTTAAATTCACTCTCGGCAATAATCTCTCTTATCTTTTTTCTGTGTAGTTTTGTTAATATATGAGGAACGTTATGAGCGATA
>JADFXZ010000049.1 GCA_015233265.1 Nitrospirota bacterium | reverse complement strand
ATAAATGAAGGGGATACATTTGACAGCAAGAAGATAAAGCGGAGCCTTCAAAACATCAAAAATCTCGACTACTTCGATACCGTCGATGTAGCTCCAAAACCACAGCCCGACTCAGATATAGTTGATGTAGACGTTAAGGTTAAGGAAAAGATGACGGGCTTTGTAAGCGTTGGCGGCGGCTATAGCTCAGTTGACAAGATGATAGGTATGATACAACTTACCCAGTCAAACCTGTTCGGCACGGGAGACTATGCAAAGATAGCGTTAGAGGGCGGCGGCTCTAAGCTGTATGAGTTGACGTATAAGCACCCGTGGTTTCTGGATAAACCATATACGATAAGCGGAAGTCTGTATAGTTTAGACAAAAAATACATTGATTACAGCCGCAAGGCAACCGGTATAGTGGTAGGCGTTAACAAGAAATTCTGGGATTACTGGGATGCCGGTCTGTCCTATCGTTTTGAGGGCGTTACCGTACATGACGTCAGCAACACGGCCTCGCGCCTGATTATAGAACAGGAAGGATATGCAACGACAGGCAGCATCACGCCATCCATATCGCGCGACACCAGAGATAGTTACATTGACCCCACAACCGGCTCGAGAAACAGTGCGTATTTTACTTTTGCCGGCGCGTTAGGGTCTAACCACTACATAAAAGGCGGCATTGACTCCCTGTGGTTTTTTCCCTTTTTAGGACCTACAACCTACTCTATAAGGGGAAGATACGGCTACGCCTCCGGCTATGGCGGGAACGAGCTGCCGTTGTATGAAAGATTCTACGTTGGCGGTATATCCACAATCAGAGGCGTGGACTTCGGCCGTGCCGGTCCGCGTGACTGGGATGGCACGTACATTGGAGGTACAAGCCAGTTACTGTTAAATAACGAGGTTATATTTCCTATATTCCCCGAGATAAAATTAAAGGGTGTATATTTTGTTGACATAGGGTCTGCCCTTGGAAATGGGACGACATTGTCGGATATCAAATATACTACCGGCGCTGGCGTTCGCTGGATTTCCCCGTTTGGCCCGATACGCCTTGAGTATGGCGTGAATCTTAAACGAACCAACGGGGACTCTTTTGGTAAATTTGAGTTTTCTTTTGGGAGTTTCTTTTAGTCGGAGTGCCCCCATTTGGTTGCTAAAATATGATGTAATAGGGTATCAT
The DNA here is from genome assembly GCA_015233265.1 of Nitrospirota bacterium. Lineage (GTDB taxonomy): Bacteria > Nitrospirota > Thermodesulfovibrionia > Thermodesulfovibrionales > Magnetobacteriaceae > Magnetominusculus. The sequence continues at coordinate 12,863 of JADFXZ010000049.1, read as the reverse complement.
ATCTTTTGGTATCATAGAGTTGATACTGTGAAAAATACTTAGGAGGAAAAATGAAGAAAGTTTCGATGGTGTTAGTAATGGCAGTTGCGCTCATCTTTACCGCAACAGCGGCGATGGCGCAGCAGAATGCAAAAATCGGTTTCGTCGACATTCAGAAGGTGATTAATGACTCAGAGCCTGGTAAAAAGGCAAAAGAGGCGCTTGAGGTACACATAAAAGGTCACCAGACTAAAATCGAGGAAAAGGAAAAGGCAATAGACACTATGAAGGCCGATTTAGAGAAAAAAGGCTCTGCCCTTTCCGAAGACGCAAAGAAGAAAAAGCAGGATGAGATGGCAACAGCAGTCAGAGACTTGAAGAGAATGGCCGCCGAGGCTCAGGAAGAGGTGAGAAAAAAAGAGGCCGACCTGACAAAAGATGTCTTTTCAGATATAAGGAGCATAATTCGCCAAATTGGAAAGGATGATGGATATACAGCAATCCTGGAAAGCGGTGCCGTGCTGTATTCCATGGATAGTGTTGATCTGACAGACAAGATTGTAAAGAAACTCAACGATCTGAAGAAAAAATAGCTGGTCGTATGAAGCTCATCGAAATTGCCGATATGTTGGGTGGCCGCATCACAAGCGGCCACGACATAGAGATTAGCGGGGTGTGCGGTGTTAATGACGCTAAAAATGGTCAAATCACATATCTCACCGATCCGAAGCTCACCGGCAGGCTTATAAACTCTCAGGCAAGCGCCGTGCTTATCAAGCGCACCCATCCTGATATAAGGATTCATCAGGTTGTCATTGACAACCCCTCTACGGCGTTTTCAAAGCTCCTGAGACTGTTTTATTCAAAGCCATTTACGGCGTTTGGGGTGATAGCTGGCGCTTATATCTCAGAAGGTGTAACTCTGGGTAAGGACATCAGCATATATCCCGGGGCGTATATCTGCCATGGGGCTTCAATTGGAGAAAAAACGGTCATACATCCTGGCGTTTTTATAGGTGAAAATACGATTATCGGACAGGAGTGTATAATTTATCCCAACGTGTCTATACTCGAATCTGTGACAATAGGCAGCCGCGTCATAATTCAGCCCGGGGCAGTGATAGGCTCAGATGGTTTTGGCTATGAAATGGACGCAGGGCGGTTCGTAAAAATCCCGCAAGTAGGTACTGTCATAATAGATGACGATGTGGAAATAGGGGCAAACACAACCATAGACAGGGCTACTACTGGAGCTACAAAAATAGGAGCCGGCACAAAGATAGATAATCTCGTCCAAATTGCACATAACGTAGAGATTGGTCAAAATTCAATCCTGATAGCCCAGTCAGGGATTGCCGGGAGTTCTACGCTTGGCAACTATGTCGTACTTGCCGGTCAGGTTGGTATTGCAGACCATGTGGAAATTGAAGCCGGCACGAGGGTCGGCGCACAGTCCGGCGTAATGGAAGATCTTAAGAAAGGCGCTTACATGGGTTCACCCTCACTGCCCCATTTACAATATAAAAGATCGCACATCTTGTTTGCAAAACTGCCGGAACTCAATGAAAGGATCAGTTCATTAGAAAAACAACTGGCTGAGATTACCAAAGACAAAAATACCTAAGGCCCGTGTAATGGGTTTAGAAATATACGCCGGAGGACTTTGCACTATGATAAATATAATGGAGATAATGAAAACACTGCCACATAGATACCCCTTTCTGATGGTCGATAAGGTAATCGAGCTGGTGCCTGGTGAAAGCGCCATTGGGATAAAAAATGTAACGATAAACGAGCCGTTTTTCCAGGGACACTTTCCCGGGAATCCCGTAATGCCGGGCGTGTTAATCGTTGAAGCACTGGCGCAGGTATCCGGAATTTTAGCATTTAAATCTGGAGTAGAAGGCAATACCGTCTATTTTATGTCCATAGAAAAGGCCAAGTTCAGAAAACCGGTGCTGCCAGGAGACTGCCTGAAACTCATAATAAAGTCACTCCAGAAGCGCGGCAAGGTCTGGAGATTTTCTGGCCGAGCGGAAGTCGATGACAACACAGTGGCAGAGGCTGAATTCACGGCAATGGTAACCGATGTAAAAGACCTCGACGGCGTGGAGGACAAATAACCATGCAGATACACCCCACAGCCATCGTCGGTGCTGATACCGAAATCGACGACCATGCAGTCATCGGCCCGTTTTGCATAATCGGCGATGGCGTTAAAATAGCCAAAGGCACACGCTTAATATCAAATATCGTAATTGATGAAAACACTGAGATAGGCGGCAACTGTGTCATTCATCCATTTGCCGGCATTGGGTTTCCTCCGCAGGATTTAAAATATGATGGCAGAAAAACAGGCGTTAAAATCGGCAACGATACAATAATCAGAGAATATTCGACAATACATAGGGCATCTGTAGGCGGAGATGGCATAACAGAAATAGGTGACAGCTGCTTCATCATGGCATATGTTCATATTGCCCACGACTGTAAGGTAGGAAGCCACGTAGTAATGGCAAACGCGGCCACGCTTGCCGGACATGTCGAAGTCGAAGACCATGCGGTCATCGGCGGCATTGTAGCCGTACACCAGTTCACAAGAATCGGCGCATACTCTATGGTTGGCGGCTTTAGCGGGATTGGTCAGGACGTCCCACCCTTTACGATTGCCTCAGGGGCAAGGGCAAAACTCTACGGCCTCAACAGCATTGGCTTAAAACGAAAAGGGTTCTCTGACGAGCAGATTCAGAATCTGAAAAAGGCATATAAGATTCTCTTCCGTGACAAACTCACTTTAAAAGAGGCCATAAAACAGGTCGAACATGATCTTGAGATGACAGACGAGATAAAAAGGCTAATTGAGTTTATATCGAACAATAAAAGGGGAATATGCCGCAAGACATAGAGAACAAGACGCTTGGCCTGATTGCCGGCATGGGATATCTGCCTATGGCAGTTGCGCAAGAGGCGCGCCACCAGGGCTATAGGGTGTTTGCGGTTGGGCTTGAGCCGGTGGTTGACGAGGCTGCCCTCAGGGGTTATGTCGATGACTTAACCTTAGTAAATGTGGCCAAACTCGGCACATTGATTAAGACACTAAAAGGGGCAGGCCTGACCGAGGCCGTTATGGCTGGCAAGGTGCCAAAGTCCCTTCTCTATAAAAATAAGACGATGCCGGATATGAGGGCAGTGACTTTTCTGTTGAAATTAAAGGACAATAACGACGATTCTATTCTCAACGCACTGGTTGAGGAGTTTGCCTCTGAGGGCATAACCATGCGAAACATAACAGACTTCACATCGGGGATGATAACCCCTGTAGGGCTTTTGACAAAGAAAGGGCTATCGAAGGACGAGCAAAAGGACATTGATTTTGGCTTTCCACTAGCGAAGGAAATCGGGCGTCTTGACATCGGGCAGACCATAGTGATAAAGGGACGGGCTGTCATGGCGGTAGAGGCAATCGAGGGCACTGACATGGCCATCAGAAGAGGCGGTGAGCTAGCTGGCAGCGGTGCTGTCGTAATAAAAACCAGCAAACCTAATCAGGACAAGCGTTTCGACTATCCAGCTATCGGGCTTGACACTATAGCCGCAATGAAGGAAGTAAAGGCCAGGGTGCTGGGTCTTGAGGCTGGCAACACGCTGATAGTCCAAAAAGATGCGGTTATTAAAGAGGCCCAAGCGGCCGGAATCTCTATAATAGGAGTGAAATATTAGACCATGTTAAATTACCTGAAAAACACTACACTGTCAACCGCGGCACTTGCCGTATTACTCTTAACCTTGCTGCCACACACATCACAGGCGGTTAATCTAAGTTTCCTGCCGTTTAAAAAAACAGAAATGGCAAGGGTCTTCAACACCACCCCTGTAGCACTACCAGCTTCTGAAAATGCCGCTGGAAAGATACAAATAGGTCCGCAGGGGGCAGACGTTACATATAACGAAGACGGCGACATAATCTTCACAGGCATGGACAAGGGCGGAAAGAAGTGGCAGTTTCAAACCGCAAACTTTACAAAAACTGATGGCTATAAGGCCGAAACGGCAGACCTTGATGGAAACGGAATCACTGACCTGATAGTCTATGTACCAATAATGGGTGTGCCCCCTGCCCCTGAGTATGAGCTAATGACCCTGATGTTCGACTCTAGTGGTGCCCCTATTCCTTTTAGCTCACCTGGTTATCTCCAGAGGCTATTTGACTTTAACAAAGACAAAAGGGCTGAGTTTCTGCACATCACCTATGACTACAACTACTGGATTGCCACGCTGTACGAGGCCGAGGGCGCCAGGTGGAAGGCCGTAAATTCCATCAAAGGGCCAGAGGGCAGACGGACTTTCCCCATGTATTTTTCGTTTACTAATCAGAGAAGTGTACCGCCGCCCGGGACATATCCATTTGCCTTTGATGTCTCAAACACCACGGCACACGCCGCCGGGCGTATTATGTCCTATAAATGGGGGAAGGACGACCACCAGTCTGACGCCGTATTTGTCGTCATCAGTACCAGCGACGGCAAAACACTGACCTGTAAGAATCCATTTTCTGCCATATTGATAGAAAACGAAACAGAAAGGACAATCGTCACCTCCTCGGCAAGCAGGGATGCGGTAATCACTGCCCTGAATGACATCATCAATGACAATTACAATTTGAAATTTTTCGGATTCAATCAAAACGCCGCAGGACCGGCCGCCTGCGTGTCGTCGCTGATATGGGCCAAAAAATAGCCATCTCACTATCTTTTTTTGTTAACGCGGGCTTTCTGAGATGGAGTTAACGTAAGATGCAACGGCGGCAGAGCTTTCTTGCGTATTTCATAGACATATGTGTCGATAACGCTATCGCAGCCGGCAGCGAAGAAATCCTCAGGGGTAAGCTGACCGTTTTGGTTTATGAAGGATTTAAGACCTTGCTCTTTAGCATTGCCAACTGGCTCAATACAATCGAGGGAAATGTTGAAATAGACCATGAACAACTTAAAGAGCTGCTTGTAAATTTCGGCATATCCAGAGGGCTTGACCCCGACGAAACACACGAGGCAGCAGCAATCATCTCAGAGACAATCGATGCTGAAAATATACACGCGATTATCGATGAGATAGTGATGAACTTTAACGACTATACACCAAATGAACAGCAGATAACATACGCTTATGACCGGCTGCAGATGGCCTGGGACATACTGGGAGACAAAAAAAGGGCAGTAGAGTACGCCATCATGGTGCTTGAACTAGACCTCAGGACATATGGGGAGTCGCACCCGTCGATAGCCGATAGATTCAACAACATTGCAATGGCGCTCTATCGCATAGGAAATTATAGTAAGGCAGTGGATTATTTCCAGAAGGCGTTGCAGGTTGACCTTGAGTTATACGGACAAGGCAGCCAGCGCACGGTCGGCAGGTACAACAACATAGGGATGGCGCTAAGGAGCGCCGGGCAGGCCGCAGCCGCAATCGAATACTATGAAAAGGCCTTAGAGCTGGATAAAATCCTCTTAGGCGGCACACACCCCGCCGTCTCTATGCTCTATAACAATATAGGGCTGGCCTGGGGTGTGCTTGGCAACGCTCAAAAGGCGATAGAGTATTATAACTTGGCTATCTCAACCGCAGGGGCACGTTTCGATGAGGAAAACTCCGACATCGCTGCCATATACTGCAACATGGGATTAGCGTGGCGTGCGTTGGGGCAAACAGATAAATCTATAGACAGTTATACGAAGGCCCTTGAGATAGATATAAAAATCTACGGCAGTGCAAGCGTAAACACGGCAAAGGACTATTCAAATCTCGGCACGGCGTGGAGCATTAAAAGAGACTTTAAAAAGGCTATAGATTATTACACGCGCGCGCTGGAGATAGACTTAGAAATACTTGGGGAGAGTCATCCAGATATCGCAGTAGACTATAACAACATAGGGATGGCGTGGTGCTCGATGGGGTATCTTTATAGAGGGATAGACTACTATATGAAGGCAATAAAGATAGATGTCAGCTTTTATGGTGAGAATCACGCCTCGGTAGCCACAAGATATAACAATCTGGGACTGGCGTGGAGGAGTCTTGGTGAACTCCAAAAGGCAATAGATTACTACGGCATAGCGCTAAAGATAGACATAAGCGTACATGGCGAAAACCACCAGAGCGTAGGCCGGGATTTTAACAACCTTGGATCTGCGTGGTCAGAAAAAGGAGACAGGGAAAAAGGCCTCGAATATTACACAAGGGCACTTCAAATCTTCACCGAAACCTATGGCGCTGACCATTCCAATACAGTAACAGTCAGAGAGAATCTAAAATCCATAAGTTGAAACAACGTAAGCGTCTAAATAACTACACCAGTTGATTTACCTAGTACACCTCTGTCGACATATTGCGGCTGCAGGGATTTATAATTATAGAAAAAGCAGTTCACTCTGATAAACTGAGGTATCATCAGGCTTTTTCGATTAAAAGCACTCACCTGAAAGTAGGCAAAGTGTTGCTTCCGCAGATGCCGTAATCCTTCGTAAAATAAGGATATAAGCCAGTATTCGCTGTTTTCCACTGCTTTTTATAGGATTATACCCTGATAGAAAACCCATGCCGGATTACATGCATCTTTGCCGGTACTATGTCCAGCTTCTCAGATACCTCTTGTCCTATGTGGCTTAGATGGCTTTCACATGCACATAACTGCCCCCAGCCAGATACACTCGAATATTCGACGCCCCCTGATATATCATCTGTCCAATGTCTCCAGCAGAAGCTGAAGTGTGGCAGGGTTGAACCCGTCCCTGATTTCTATGCAATATCTTGTTCCTATCTTCAGGTTTAGAGAAGGACTTGATTTCTCTATCGCCTCCTCAATTATCCTCACAGGATGAAATACGGGCTTGGCTGCATATTTATCAAACCATCTCTTACGATAGGCGAATGCTTTTAACTTTAACTCATGCTGCCGACAGCACTCTGATTGCGTTTTCCCACTTGCCTGTCATACCTCTACGTATCCCTTACAATACCCCCATGCCTTTGAGACTGCTCCCTGCTTCCCTTGCGTCATCACGAAGCTCCTCGTTTCGATTCATTATGACTCCTGCTATTTATCTTGTAAAGATGGGGTTTGCTTGACGATCACGCCTATAAATAATCGCCGAGCTTCTTATCTATCTTGCTGACGTGGGTTATGAGCCAGTTGCAGAGGTGTGTCTGAATCTTTTGATTTAAGTCCTTGCTTGAGCCTTTTTTCAGATACTCCGATTTTAATCTTTCTATGTTCGTCCTTAACGTCTTGTGCTGCTTAAGGTGCTCCTCAGTGTCATCCTCGTCATAGTCGTACTGCTTCATGTATGTCTCTTCAAGGGTCAGGTGGGTGTCTAAATAGGCTTCGAGACTCTTTATCAGTTCCTCGACAAATATGCTCTCTTTGTTCTGGGCAACCGACTCGGCAAAGGCATTTACCCGTGAAAACAGCTCCTTGTGCTGATCGTCCATCAGCTCAACGCCTACGGTCAGGTTTTCTGTCCACTGAAATGTCATCGCTTGCCCCTAAAGACGGCCTGGTCGTCAGAGGTCTCAAAGTGGCTCCTCCTTGGCACCCAGAAATGCTTGAAATAGAATTTGCCCTTTTCGTCGGTCATGTATTTATCCCAGTTGTCCATCAGCTGTTCTTTTGTCAAGAGAAAAGATTCCCTTGCGGAGTCTGAGTATTCGTAATGTCCGGTCAGCACGATGGCCTGAAACGGACACGCCTCAACACATAAGCCGCAAAACAAGCACCGCAAAATCTCTATATCATAACGGTCAACCACCTTTTCATGGGTCTTGCCCTCGGACGTATATATCGTTATACACTTCGATGGACATATGGCGGCGCATAGGCCGCAGCCCACACATCGCGCCCTCCCTGTAAGCGGCTTTCTGACAAGGGCGTGCATACCCCTAAATCCAGGCATCGACTCTCTTTTTTCTTTAGGATATTGCCTTGTGACAGGTTTTTTGAACATATAGGACATCGTCAGAGTCATCCCTTGCAGGATTTCAACGAAAAATACCCTCTTTAAAAATCCCTTCAACCAACCATCCGGAGCCGCTTTTGTCATTAGCTTCAGGTATGAACGCTCCACAGCCTGGACTGGCTGCTCAGCAACGGCTGATTCTTTATCTTTAATTTCCATGTCTTCCATGTCTGATTAACTTAGCACTCCTGGCTGCCCTCTGTCAAGTTAAAAAATAACCGGCTCTACGTATTACAGAGCCTGAGCACCTCGCGGGTGATTTTATCCAGAGACATTACCTTGTCCACACCCCCGTGCTTGATGGCCTCGTTTGGCATTCCAAAGACTACGCACGACGCCTCGTCCTGGGCTATGGTGATTGCCCCCGAGTCTTTCATTTCTTTCATCCCGCGAGCCCCGTCGTCCCCCATGCCGGTCATAATTACGCCTACGGCGTTTTTGCCGACATATCTTGCCGCTGAACGAAACAGCACATCTACAGATGGACGATGCCTGCTTACCAGAGGGCCGTCTTTTACCTCTACGTGATAGCGCGCTCCGCTTCTTTTTATCAGCGTATGCTTGTTGCCAGGGGCAATAAGGGCCTGACCTCTGACAACAGTGTCATTGTCAGCCGCCTCTTTTATCGAGATTCGGCAAATACTGTCAAGCCTCTTTGCAAACGCGGCCGTAAAATGCTCAGGCATGTGCTGGACTATAACTATACCAGGACAGTTTGTGGGAAATTCCTCAAGAAATACCTTCAATGCCTCTGTCCCACCCGTTGACGCCCCTACAATTACCACCTTTTCTGTTGTTTGAATCATCGCCTTCGATGTCGGTTTCTCAAGTACCGCGTCCGCCGTGAGCTTAGGGGCAACCATCTTCTCTGTCCTCACAGCCGATATGCGCCGGGGCCTCGATGACGCCGCCGCCTTGACAGCGTCACAGATTACCATCTTTGACTCCTCAAGGAATTGCTTCGTACCCATGCGCGGCTTGGTTATTATCTCAACAGCTCCGAGGTCCATCGCCTTTAGAGCTGTCTCAGAACCACTCTGCGTCAAGGACGAACACATCACCACAGGTATCGGATGTTGGCTCATCAACTTCTTTAAGAATGTCAGGCCGTCCATGCGCGGCATCTCCACATCCAGCGTGATGACATCCGGAAGCTCCTCCTGTATCTTCTTTGCCGCGGCAAACGGGTCTCCCGCCGTCCCTATTACCTGTATCTGTGGGTCAGAAGACAATATATCCGACATTGTCTGGCGCACAATTGCTGAGTCATCTACTATGAGTACCTTTACTCTATTCATATGCCACCTTTTACCTCGTTATTTAAATAATAATAATATTTATGAGGTTAATAAACACTTTCAACCGCGGTTTTCCTTAATTTTTTCAGTAAGACCTCGCCAGTCTGTGTATTAAAAAAAATCTTGCGCCCTCTGTCGCCGCCAAGGTCGGAAGTCAACGGCCTTAGTCCAAGATCCTCAAGAATGCTTAGAGCGGCTTCAATGTTTTGCCTTCCCACCGATGCCTTCCAGTCATTAGCTCTGGATGAGAGGACTTCGCCGCCGCCAAAGAGTTTTACCTGAAGTCTGCCAGCGTCTGCACCTTTTACCTGTATCTTATCGAGTATATATTTAACTGAGCATGTGACATATTTTAGTTTTTCGGGACAGTCACCGCATCCCTTGCCACCGCAATCCGGAAGCATCCCATGGCACATGGCGCCAACACACCGCGCAGAGTCAAACATCGTCACAGACACGCAAGACCCCAGCACTGTCTTAACCAGCGCTGGCTTCTCTGTTACATACACCTCGCCTGGCTTCAGAAACACCAGCGGCAGTCCCATATCCTTAAATTTCATTTTTTGACTCTGTATATGGTCGGCGCTACCTGAGCAAATGGGACATTTAATCCCCCAATTGTCTCCGAATGCCCCATGAACAGAAACCCTCCAGGATTTAAATACCTTGCGAACTTTGTCAAAAGCCGCTCCTGCGTTTGTTTATCGAAATATATAACCACATTCCTGCAAAACACGATGTCCATTGTCTCTCTAAAGCCAAAGTCGTCATCCATGAAATTCAGTCTGCGAAATCTTACACAGCGCCGCAGCTCCGGTACGATGCGAACAAGCTGCTTTGAGGGATCTTTGCCCTTGAGCAGATATTTTTTTCTTAACGGCATCGGCACTGGCTCTATCTTCTCAGCATCGTAAATAGCCGCTTTTGCCGCATCCAGGACTTTTGTGGAGATGTCCGTTGCTATGATTGAAAAGCTAAACCGCCCGCCCCCTGCCCTCTCTCCATATTCGCTTAGTACCATCGTCAGTGTGTATGGCTCTTCTCCGGTGGAACACCCTGCGCTCCAGAGCATCAACGGACGCATTATCCCGGCCCCGATTGTATCGGCAAGCGTTGGAAGGGCATGTTTGGTCAGGTAATCAAAGTGATTGGGTTCTCGAAAAAAATCTGTCTTATTTGTAGTGACAGCGTCTATCATGTGAACTAATTCACTTTCCGCGCCATTTGGGCTAAAGACGAAATCACTGTACTGTTCAAATGAGGCGATGCCGAGCTTACGAAGCCTCCGCTGCAGGCGCGCCTCAAGCATCGTCTTTTTCGCGGGGGGCATTTTTATACCGACTTCGTTTTGCACAAATTCACTCAGGCGGCGAAACACCTTATCTGACAAAACTGCTGTTTCGCGCCTTACGTCATCGTATTCAGCCGCCATCTCATGCCGCCTGAGACGCTTCCTGAGCAAAGGCCAGCTCTTCCGCAGTAAATATCTTGTCTATATCCAGAATAATTATGAACTCCTCGTCACGTTTGCCCATGCCCTTTATAAAGTCCGTTCTGAGCTGCATTCCTATGGCAGGGGCAGGCTCTATCTTCTCAGGCTCAAGCTCTATGACCTCCTGCACCGAATCGGCAAGCGCTCCCAGCACCATCGACTCTTGTTCAAACGACACTTCTACTATTATTACGCAGGTATTTACGGTCTTTTCAGTACGGGTCATCCCGAATTTCAGCCTCAGGTCAACCACCGGTACAACGCTCCCCCTGAGATTTATCACCCCGCGCATAAACTCCGGCGTCCGCGGTACCTTTGTCACGGTACTGAACTCCAAGACCTCTCTTACTTTCGATATATCCAGGGCAAACACCTCTTCTTCCAGTTTAAATGTCAAATACTGAGTTGCTTCGGCTGTCGCTGCTGCCATCTTCAGATACCTCCCAATTGTTTATGTTTTATACCGCGGCATCTGCCAACGCTGGCTCATGTTTTTCCACAGAGCGTACCAGTGTTGGGACATCGATAATAAGGGCCACCGTGCCATCACCCAAGATTGTCGCCCCGGAAATCCCCGGTATGTCTTTAAATACGCGGCCCAGGCTCTTTATCACCGTCTGATGCTCTCCAATAACATAATCAACGACAAAACCTACCTTCTTGTCATCGACTTCGGTTATCACTATCTGCTCCATCTCAGGCTCGGCAGCCTCTATCAAAAAGTGTTCCCTCAATCTAATATACGGTATCAGTATGCCGCGTACATTTGATACATGCCTGCCGTGTGTCCTGTCGATGTCTTTCCTTGTCAGCTCCACGCATTCTTCGACAACCGCCAGTGGGATAACAAAAACCTCATCGGCTATCTTAACAAGCAAGCCGTCTATTATGGCAAGTGTCAGGGGAAGTCTCAGTGTGATGGTCGACCCTAAGCCTTTCTTGCTTTTTACCTCGACTAAGCCGCGCAGTGCGTCGATGTTCTTCTTTACGACATCCATACCTACGCCGCGCCCCGAGACATTTGTAATCTTCGCGGCGGTTGAAAAGCCTGGCGCAAATATCATCCCAAATATCTCTTTTTCTGACAATTCAGCATCTGGGGCTACGAGGCCGTTGTCTATGGCCTTTTTTAATATCCTCTCTTTGTCCAGACCCGCCCCGTCGTCCTCTATTTTTATCAGTACGTTTGCCCCTGAATGCCCCGCCGACAAATGCACCGTGCCCATTTTGGGTTTCCCCGCCGCCTCTCTTACGTCGGGCTTTTCTATGCCGTGGTCTATGCTGTTTCTTATTATGTGTACGAGCGGGTCGTTTAGCTTCTCTATAACCGTCTTGTCCAGTTCGGTCTCCGCACCGTCGGTAGTCATCTGAATCTCTTTGCCTAAATCGATTGAAAGATCGCGCACCAATCTCTTAAATTTGCTGAATGTCGAGCCTATTGGAAGCATCCTGATACTCATCGTGCTGTCTCTTAGTTCCCACGTAAGACGCTCCACCTCTTCGGCTATCGATGTCAGTACTGCCTCACCATGTACAACTGCCGTCTGGCTTAGTCTGGCCTGCACTGTTACCAGCTCTCCAACTAGATCAACAAGCTTATCGAGTTTATCTGACGGCACTCTTATGCTTGCCGCCGGGTCAGCTGTCTTCTGCCGCTGCTCCCTGACTTCCTTTATATGCTGCTGTTCGGCAAGGGCTGAGGCTATGTGCCCACTGTCTACAATGCCCGCGTCAATCAGTATCTCTCCAACTTTCTTCTGCTTGGTCAACAACTTCTTTAACTCGTCTATCTTTACATCGCCGCGTGCGGCTAATATCTCGCCGAGCTTCATATAGCCTTCGGTCTCGTCGTACTCCCCTTCCTCGTCAACGACCTCTACGTGCAAGTCACACATATCGTCAACGAATATAAATACGTCCTTAATGGCGTTGCTGCTTTGCGTGGTCGTCAGAATTATGTCCCAGTACGTAACACAGAACTCGGGATTGAACTCCTCGAGGCGTGTAATAGCATCAACTTGGGCTACCACCATGCAGCTTCCCATCCCGCGCAGCTCATTAAGCAGCAATATGGGGTTCGTT
>JADFXZ010000048.1:8967-14117 GCA_015233265.1 Nitrospirota bacterium | reverse complement strand
TTAAAGACGCCCTGGCAAAGACCATCGATACGGTCAACTCCAGAGACCGGGCAGTCATTGCCGTAGATATACCAAGCGGCATATCGGCTGACGATGGCGAGGTGCTTGGCAGGGCAATCAGGGCTAATGCCACCGTGACATTCGGGCTTCCAAAAAGAGGCCATCTGCTTTACCCCGGAAAAGACCACACAGGGGAGCTGTTTGTCGAGAACATCGGTTTTCCATACCAGTTCCTTAATTCAGATACGATACGCTGTGACCTTATTGAAAAGGCGTTTATGTCGATGCTGATACCGTCCCGACCGCCATATGCCTATAAGGGTAATTTTGGTCATGTGCTGGTTGTAGGGGGCAGCATTGGCAGGACGGGGGCTGCGTTAATGGCGGGGCAGGCCGCGATGCGCTCAGGCTCCGGGCTTTGTACAATAGGAGTCCCCGCGACTTTGATGGGCGCCTATAAGGCCAGAGTAACAGAGGAGATGACCATGCCGCTGCCTGACAAAGGGAAGGGGAATTTCTCTAAGAAGGCCATCAATGACATACTGGATTTTGCGGAGAAGCGCTGTGATGTCATAGCCCTTGGCCCGGGCATGGGTGTGGATAACGATACTGTTGAGATAGTAAAGGAGGTAATAGCCAACTCCACAGTGCCGGTAGTCATCGATGCCGACGGGATAAACTCACTGGCTTTGATGAAATATCCAGACAGGGTAAGCGCCTTAAACACATCGGCCTCCCCGGTGATAATAACGCCGCATACGGTTGAAATGGCAAGGATGTTAAGCGACGCAAAATCAAATCTGACGGCAAAATGTGTAGCTATCGAGAGGGACAGAATAACGACGGCCTCGTCATATGCCGCCGAATCCACCGTATATGTCGTTCTTAAAGGAGTGCCTACGGTTACGGCAGATCCAGAAGGTAACACGTTTATCAATCCAACGGGCAGCCCGTCTATGGCTACGGCAGGGGCAGGGGATGTCTTAACCGGCATTGTTGCCTCTATGATTGGGCAGGGCCTTCCTCCACTTTACGCAACCATACTGGGCGTATATCTACACGGCATAACAGGGGAAATCGCGGCAACAAAGACAGGGCTTCACTCCACAGTGGCCTCAGACCTCATCGATAACATCAGCCCGGCGATTAGTTTTTTGTTGAACGACTAATGTACATGGAATTGTTGTGGCGGCAATAGGCCAATAGAGTTGAGACCAAATGAAAAAGGCGATCATTACGAGATAACTATCGGACATCCTAATATGAGCAGTAAATCTTTTATCAAATTAGGAGACACCCTCTGGGAGAGAAGTCCGCGACCTCCTTCTCACGATGGATTAGAGCCACCCACCTCACTGCCACCCACCACCCTGTCCACTGCTCTTGATGGTGATGCCTTGCGGAGAGCCCAGAGCGAATCTTCTACTCCTATATTACCACAACCGCGCAGCGATGTCAACGAGGAGGAATCAGGGCAATCGCATTTGAAAAATCAGTCAGAAATTGCCTATATTTTTGCCCTGACCGATGCTTTCCTGGATTCCTGCTTTCGCAGGAATGACAAAAAAAAGCAATGGAATGAGATTTTTAGGTGTTATATTGCTTCGTTATATCTGTCTTTTCCTTGTTTTTTTGATCTTGTCATTCCTGCGAAAGCAGGAATCCAGAGGACGAAATCAGCATTGATAATTTCAAATGCGTTTGCCCTTGAGGAGCAATAACACGAGTGTTTAGTGTATGTGAAATCTTCACAAGCATTCAGGGGGAATCCTCCTATGCTGGGCTGCCCTGTACGTTTATCCGGCTGACCGGATGTAACCTGCGATGCAGCTACTGCGACACTACATATGCCTATGAAGGCGGCGCTGCGATGACCGTTGAGCAAATCGTTGAAAAGGCCGTCAGCGCCGGTATGCGCCTTGTTGAAATCACAGGTGGTGAGCCGCTTTTGCACGATGAGACCCCAGCCCTCGTTGCAATACTAGCAGACATGGGTATTCGTGTTCTTATCGAGACCAACGGATCATTAGATATAAGCAGATTAACGGCCATCCCCTTATCTACAGTCATAATGGATATTAAGACGCCCTCAAGCGGTATGGCCCTGCATAACGATTATGCTAATATATCGCGGTTGAGACGCAGTGACGAGGTGAAGTTTGTCATAGGATCACGGGATGACTACACATGGGCGGTAGAGATAGTCCGTCAGTATGATATAGATAACATTTGCACAGTTCTGATGTCGCCGGTTGATACATCTCTGGACGCTGCAACCCTTATAAAGTGGATAATTGAAGACAGGCTTGCCGTAAGGCTGAATGTTCAGCTGCACAAATATATCTTCGGCCCTGACGTAAGGGGCGTCTGATGCCGGTGTTGCAGGGCGCGCGGGATGTAGATAATTTTATACTTGCTGTGATATAATTGCGCCAGTCATAATTTGTTATCTTAAATGGTACAGTATAAGGGGGTTGCAATGTTGAGTAATCTTAAAATCAGCCACAGGCTTTGGTTAATGTTGTTTATTGCCGTTGTAGGGTTTGCCATAAATATTGCCGTCAATGGATATTTTTATAAAGAGACTCTTATGTCTGACAGACAGCAGCGGACTAAACAGCTTGTGGAGACGGCCTACGGCGTTGTCGATAACTGTTACAAACAATTTAAAGACGGTAAAATCACAGAGGCAGAGGCGAAATCTCGCGCAATAGACTTGATTAAGACGCTCAGATATAATGAGAAAGAATATTTTTGGATCAACGACATGCACCCGAAGATGGTAATGCACCCGTATAAATCTGAACTTGACGGCAAGGATTTATCGGATTTTAAGGACCCAAACGGCAAACGCCTGTTCGTGGAGTTTGTAGATGCGGTAAGAAAGAACAAGGAGGGTTTTGTCTATTACTTGTGGGCAAAGCCGGACTTTAGCAGTCCTGTGGAAAAGGTGTCATTTGTGAAGGGATTCGAGCCGTGGGGCTGGATAGTTGGAACTGGCATATATATAGACGACGTAAGCGCAGCCCTAAGACAGGCGGTGGCAAAGGGGATTGCCGTTACGCTGATTGTAGTTATTATATTGGGGGTTTTGTCAACGTTTATATGCAGAAGCATCTGTGGGCCGCTGACTGGGATGGTTGAAGAGGTTAAATTAATAGCCCAAGGGGACTTAACCGGAGAAATTTCGTGTGAAGGAAAAAATGAAATATGCGTTCTTGCGTCAAATATGAAGGTTATGCACGATGCGCTCAGAGATATAATCGCCCAAATTTACAATTCCTCAGAGCATTTCTTTGCAAAGGTCGGGGCGCTGACAGATAAGGCCTCACAAATGTCTAGTGGGGCGTCAAACCAGTCCGAACAGGCGATGACCATAGCAACAGCCGCCGAGCAAATGAGCGCCACCATCATAGACATAGCAAGAAATGCCTCCGTTGCCTCAGAGACAAGCAATTCCTCAATGCAGACTGCCACCAAGGGTAAAGAGGCCGCTGATACGGCCGTGGGAATATTCAACGAGGTCTATGAATCCACCATAGAACTCTCCGGCATGGTAGGAAGCCTCAATAACAGCGTCTTTGAGATCAGCAATATCTTAGTGGTCATTAAGGACATCGCAGACCAGACAAACCTCCTTGCGCTCAATGCCGCAATCGAGGCCGCAAGGGCAGGCGAGCAGGGGCGTGGATTTGCCGTTGTTGCCGACGAGGTAAGAAAACTGGCCGAGCGGACAATCAAGGCCACAGATGAAATTTCTCATAAGATTGCCACAGTCAAAGAGGACTCAGACAAGACCACGCAGTCAATGTCCGAGGCATCTGAAAAGGTCAATCATGCAACAGGCTCTATTAAGGAAGTGGGTGAAATCCTGCATCAGATGGTACAATCAGTGCAGAGCGTGGCCGACCAAATCACCCAGATAGCGGCCTCCGTAGAGGAGCAGTCTGCGGCCAGCGCTGAGGTTGCCGATAATATCGAAAAATCCTCGAACATTTCAAAAGATATTCTGCACATGTCAGACAATGTGATGACAGAGGTCAGCTCCTTCAAGGAAATAGCCGGTGAGCTGAGGTCTGCGGTATCCGGCTTTAAGACGGGTCAAGGGGAGGCTGTCGGCTTTGGCAAGTCTGCCAGGAGATTGATGTAGAGCGCAGTTATTTGTCACTGTCTTTATATCTTAAGATGGCCATCCTTCGACAGGCTCAGAATGCTGCTCTTAGAATCATCAATAGACGAATCATCCTGAGCTTGTCGAAGAATGCCTCCTTTATGTTTTCGTAACTTACTATTACCGTCGGGGCGCAGGGCGCTGAAATTCCTTCTATCATGATAACGCTTGCCCTGCCGCAAAAATAATTTTGGTGTGCTCTAAAAAAATACTTGCAATGTGTAACTATATGTGTTATATTATTAGCAATCACTCGGTGTGAGTGCTAATAACAACAAAGGGAGCGTGACTCTATGAAGTTTAAACCATTAAAAGAGCGTGTGTTTGTCAGCTACAAGGAAGAGCTGGAGAGGACTGCCGGCGGGTTATATGTACCGGATACGGCAAAAGAGAAGCCGCAGCGCGGTAAGGTTGAGGCAATAGGTTCAGAGGTCAAAGAGCTGAAGGTTGGGGACGAGGTATTTTTCGATAAGTACTCCGGCTCGAAGGTTCAGATCGACAGTGTTGATTATTTGATAATCAAAGAAGAAGATGTCTTAGGAATAATAGGATAGGAGGGAATAAATGGCAGCTAAACAGTTACTTTTTGACGAGGCGGCAAGAAGGGAAATCCTTGAGGGAATAACCGTACTTGCCACTGCTGTAAAGGCAACACTTGGCCCGAAGGGCAGAAACGCGATTATCGACAAGAAATACGGCTCACCCACAATCACCAAAGACGGCGTAACGGTGGCAAAGGAGATAGAGCTGAAAGACCCGTTCCAGAACATGGGCGCGCAGTTGTTAAAGGAGGTTGCATCAAAGACGTCTGACACCGCCGGTGACGGCACGACAACTGCAACAGTGCTTGCCCACGCCATCTACAAAGAGGGCGTAAAGAACGTCGTAGCGGGCGCGCACTCGATGGATCTCAAGCGCGGCATGGAAAAGGCCGTAACCGCCGTTATCGATAAACTCAAGGCGATGACCAAGAAAGTTG